>DUSB01000060.1 GCA_012840625.1 Syntrophomonadaceae bacterium | reverse complement strand
TATTTAGGAGCTATTATTAATTACATTATTGAGAAAAAACTTTATGATGAATATTTTGTTATGAATTATACCAATGCACTCTATAAGGTTAGCAAGGATTACAAATTTGAAGATGGTCTGTTTTCTGGTTTTGATGCTGATAAGAAGAAATATGATACAGCCAGCTGGGGGTATCAACTTGATGCTGAAAACAAGCCTATAAAGGCTTCCAGCTTAAATGATCCTGATACCGTGTTCTCCAAACTTAAAGAACATTATTCCAGATATACCTTTGATGTAGCGGAAAAAATCTCAGGAATTCCAGCTGCAAAAATAAAGGAAATAGCAGATTGCTATACATCTCGCCGACCCGGGAACATTCTGTATGCTTTAGGAATGACCCAGCATACCACGGGGGTTCAGGGTATCCGTGCTTATGCGATTATTCAATTATTATTAGGTAATATAGGCAAAGCGGGTGCTGGCATACAGGCACTGCGTGGAGAGCCTAATGTTCAGGGTTCTACTGATATGGCTAACCTTATTGCCAACTTACCGGGATACTTGCCTTATCCCACCAATGCAGATACAACCCTGGATGATTTCGCTAAAAAATATGGAAGTGCCCAATATAAACCCATGGTTGCCCTTCTTAAAGCCTGGTTTGGCGATAATGCTACCGCTGCTAATGATTATTGTTATGGACTCATACCCAAGCTCAATCCTGATAATAAACCAACGCAGGTAGAATTTTTCAACCACATGAGAGACGGGCAATTTAAAATACTATTTAATTTTGGATCCAACTCGACTGTCTCTATACCAGATCGGAAGATGGTTCTAAGAGGGCTTTCCAAACTGGATATGCTGGTGGTTGCTGATATATTTGAGGTTGAAACCGCACAATTCTGGCGTGAACCAGGGGTAAACCCCAGGGATATCAAGACGGAAGTCTTTATGTTGCCGGCAGCTTTCGTTTATGAAAAAGCCGGTACCATGACCAATTCTAGCCGTTTGATTCAGTGGAAAGAGGTAGCCCTTGAACCCCTTAATGAATCACTGCCCGATTTAGATATGATCGATATGATATTCAGGCGGCTGCGTGAACTTTATGCTGGAAGCACCGATCCTAAAGATGCTGCTATTTTGAAAGCTCGTTGGGATTATGGTAAGCATGCCGATCCGCTAAAAGTGCTGCAGGAGCTTAATGGCTATGATGAGACTACCGGGAAATTACTTACCGCTTTAGGTGATTATTTGAATGCACCCGTTGGTTCGGTTTCCACTGGTTGCTGGATATATGCTGGTGTAACCGGAAAAGGGAACTTGGCTTCTCGTCGTGGTACTGCCAAGGATTCACTGGGTTTAAGTCGAGATTTCGCTTATGCCTGGCCAGGAAATATTCGTGTCCTTTATAACCGGGCTTCCTGTGATGCTAATGGACGCCCACTTGATGAAAAACGCAAGTTAATCTGGTGGGATCCTCTTAAAGGTGAGTGGACTGGAAATGATGGTCCGGATGTTGTCGATAAAAAGAAAGGACCCAATACTCCTGAAGGACAGGTTGTTTTCAAGCAAAATCCAGAGGGTGTTGGCCGTTTGTTTACAGCCACATATACCAGTGGTGTAACTACAGAGGGTTCTATGCCAACCCGTGGAGCAGGGCAATGTGTGGACGGACCGCTGCCGGAATTCTATGAACCAACCGAAAGCCCCACCAAAAATATATTGCATCCGAAAGTATCACAAAGTCCTATGGCACCTGTTATTTCCACTGAAATTGGTGATGCTAAAAAGTACCCTTATGTCCTTACCACTTATGGTATTTGTGAGCATTTCTGTGCTGGTGGAATTACACGTAATATTCCTTGGTTAAATGAGATTATGCCCGAACCTTATGCTGAAATTAGTAGATCCTTAGCTAAAAAAATTAGGGTCAAGGAAGGGGACAAAGTCGAAGTTTACTCCGCCCGTGGCAAGTTAACGGTCCGTGCTATGGTAACTGATCGTATCCAACCTTACAAAGTAAATGGAAAAGAAACAGAAACTATTGGTATGCCATGGAGTTGGGGCTTCGCCAGCCTGAGTCCTGGTCCAAGCACTAATAACGTGACAATGGCTTCCCTGGATCCTGGAGCAGGAACCCCAGAGTATAAAGTTTGCCTTGTCAACATAAGGAGGGTGTAAGATGACCACAAGGAAAACGGTTTTTGTTGATACCTCATTATGTACGGGTTGTAAAGCATGTTCCGTTGCATGTAAAGCCTGGAACGATCTTCCTGCAGAAGAAAACAAATTGATTAAAGGCTATCAATCACAAGTAGAAACAACATCTAAAACCTGGACATATGTAAGGTTTGTTGAAAAATATGAAAATAATAAAATGAACTTTATGATGTTAAAACTCCAGTGTTTTCATTGCAAAGACCCCGCCTGTATGAAGGCTTGTTCTTCCGAGGCAATCTATCAGACAGAATCAGGATATACACTTATTAATCAAGACAAATGCATTGGTTGCGGTTACTGCGCAGCAAACTGTCCCTGGGAAATTCCCAAGGTGGATCCCGACCTGAATAAAACCTTTAAATGTACAGGTTGTATTGATCGCGTTGAAAACAATCTGAAACCAGCATGTGTCAGCACATGTCAACCCGGGGCACTGCATTTTGGAGAACGTAAAGAGATGATTCAAGTGGCCAAGGCTCGTCTGGCAGAGGTTAAAAAGGAACATCCCAAAGCACAGCTGTATGGCGACAAGGCCATGGGTGGCACCACTTATCTCTATTTATTGTTGGACGATCCGAAAGTTTACGAAATGCCGGTTGATCCATCTACTCCTGTTTCTCTGACTCTGTGGAAAGATATCATCCATCCTCTGGGTGGAATTGCGGCTGGTGCTGCTGCTATAGCCATAGCTGGCGGAGTTATTGCCAATGCTGCCCGAGGTAATTATCGTGCCAAACGCGAGGCAAAAAATACCGATACCGATTCCGATCAGGGAATTTCGTCATAAAGGAGGTATGTAGAAATGAAGAACAAAGAAGTATACCGTTTTACTGCAGGGGGGCGTTTTGTTCACTGGTCTCATGCTGTATCTTTTCTCTTATTGCTTTTTACAGGTTTAGGTGTACTTTCGGTTATTTTCCAACCCTGGATGAGCATATTTGGCGGAATTCAAGTAACCAGAAATATTCATCGTATTGTGGCTGTATTCTTTACTGTAGTAGTAATATTAGGCTTTATTATTGGTGATGGTGGCAAGCAACTTAGACGATGGGTTAAAGACGTCGTATCCTTTGATAAAGATGATTTTGCCCATGCCAAGAATTTCCCTATCGAATTTTTTGGTGGACACAAACCTTTCCCTCCACAGGGCAAGTTTAACGGTGGAGAAAAAATTAATTCTGCAATTACACTTATTGGAATGCTTTGCATGGGTATAACCGGATATATCATGTGGTTTGCCTGGGCATTCCCACAATGGCTGGTTCAATGGTGCTATCCAATCCATGCTGGTTTTGCTTTACTGTTGACAGCACTTTTAATTGCACACTTCTATTTAGGGGTACTACATCCTGACTCAAATCAAGCTCTAAAAGGAATGATAAATGGGTGGATACCTTCTCAATTTGCTTATGAGCATTATGAAGAATGGTATCTTAACGAAGTTAAAGATGTAAAAGAAAGAGAAGTTGTATGATGTTGATTCAGGTATAGTGTATTTAAGGGGAGATTCTCAATGAATACAAAAAAGAATAAATTGACCAATAGCGAAGATGGGGCTATGGAACAGGCTTACCAAAACTATAAACTATTAAAGGAACAAGTTGATCTCTGGCAGCAGGAACGAAGCTCATACTGGCTTAAGATGTTAAATATGGCTGAGAAACCGCCATATCTACCCATTCTCGACTTGCCATCAGACGCAATAATCGAACTCTGGCAAAGATTGAATCAGGCTGCAGAAGTCCAGATCTCAGATGCTAAGCTCAAAGAAATGTGGCAGCAGTTTAAAGAAAGCCAGGATATAATGGACGAAAAAATGTCAGCCCGTTTTCAAATGGCAGTAAGGGGTGTAGCCCACCTTGCCAGCCAGATGGCTAATGAGAAGAAAGTCTCAGCCCCAAGCTTCCATGACCATGGTGGTATCACCTGCCCTGTTTGTGGCGAAGATTCCACGCTGGCTGTTTTGGCACCACCTAATGGAAAAAGAGCGATGCACTGTACCTTATGCGGCTTTGAATGGGAAGTAAACCGAATTGGCTGCTTACATTGTGGAAGCGAAGACGCCAAACAGCAAATCTATTTAAAAAACGAAGCATTCCCCGGTATTGAAATGGTCGTTTGCCAGCTTTGCGGACAGTACTTTAAAGAGATCGATACCCGCGAGTCATTAGTGCAAGATTATATATGGGAAGATATCAGAACACTGCCATTAAATTTTGCCACTGAACTCTGGCTATCTGAACATGCTAAAAAAAGTGATCAAATCCACTAGAGAAGCCCATTCAAGGTAAATCCAGCGGCTTATCAAGCACGAAATAAGTAGTCTAGCTACTTATTTCGTGCTTTTCTTTTGCAAACAGGGGGACGTTCTTTTTGTTTGGTTTTTCTTCATGAAAACCAAACAAAAAGAACGTCCCCCTGTTTGCTCTAGGTGTCCAAAGTTATTTATCATTTTTTGTTCATTTTTATTTGACAGTTACACCAATTCCTTGAGGTCCGTCCGTTTGCAGCAACCGGATTTACAATAAAAATTGTTTTTCCATCATTCTTTGCCATCTAATCCCCACAATTTCAACAAAATCTCCCTCTTTATTGTATACGAGTTAATAAATAAGACCAATACTTATTTTAGAGAAAATTAGCAGAAAGATAGGTACCTGTATCGAACCATCTGGTATAGTAACATGAAGCAGTTGTTTAAATACAGACTAACACTGATGTAACCGCTAAACTGGATAGAAAACAGCAAATAAGAATGAACAGTATTTTCCCAAATTTGCTGTCATAAAAATTCAAGACTATAGCCAGGATAAATCCCCTTTAGATTATCACCTGGATACTTCAAAATGTTTAGCCACTGCTCAAGCAGAAGCTTAATTATTGATATTTATGGAAGGAGTAACTGCCATGACGATACGACATTTGAGAATATTTATAGCCGTATATGATGAACTAAATATGACTGCTGCTGCTAAAAAACTGTTTATGACTCAACCTTCTATAAGTCAGGCAGTAAAAGAGCTGGAAGAATATTATGGGGTTCTGCTTTTCGAGCGACTATCCCGGCGCTTATATGTAACTGAATCAGGAGAAATATTATATAAATATGCTACCCATATCATTAAACTTGTTGATGAATTAGACGATAACCTCAAGGAAGAAGCCTTTCAGGAAAAACTTACTATAGGAGCTAATTATACCGTTGGTACCGCCTTAGTACATGAATACATTGATAAATTTAAGAACTTATATCCCGATGCAGAAATCAGAGTGGTCATAAACAAAGCCCCGGTTCTAATTGAAATGCTCAGAAAGAACCAATTGGATCTTGCCCTTATTGAGGAAATATTAAATGAATCTGATTTAATAAAAGATTATTTTCGTGATGACCGTATCGTAATTGTTGCTGAACCAGATCATCACCTGTTTGCCCAAAAAAAGGTAACTGCATATGATATTACTAATGAACACCTATTACTACGAGAAAAAGGGGCCGGAGTTAGAAATCTATTTGAACTAAGGATGAATGAGATTGGATTATCTGTTAAACCCTATTGGGAAAGCACCAGCGCCACAGCCTTAATTAATGCAGCAATAAATAAGATGGGAATTGCCGTATTACCTTTTCTACTGGTAAAAGAACATATTATTTCAGGTAATTTAAAAGAGCTAAAAGTAAAGGATATAGATTTACGCAGAAAATTGACCATTGTATATCATAAGAATAAGCTTCTGACCAATGCCATGCAGGATTTCATAAGCATATGCCACGAATCTTGAAAAACCAGGGCCTTGTGGCTTTTTCAAACCACAAGGCCCTTTAATACAAATTAGTATTAATTTGCTGGTTTATACAGCTATCATAACCGATGTAGCTTTAACAACAGCTTTAGCTTTAACTCCCGGTGCAAGACCAAGCTCTTTTACTGCAGCTATTGAAATCGTGGAAGTAAAGGTATTCCCCCCATCAGTCTTTAAGGTAACAATAGCATTTACTGCACCCTCTTGAACCTTTACTATTTCACCTTCAAACTGATTCCTGGCGCTTAGCTTCATCTCGCCAACACCAATCATTACTTCTGTAGCCTTAATAACTGCAATAGCTTCTTTACCGGCAGCAAGTCCCAGTTCTTTTACTGCCTCTAAAGAAATAGTAGCGGTAATGATGTCGCCCCCATCGGTTTTTAGCGTAACAATGGCATTTACTACACCTTCCTGCACCGATTCAATTTTCCCTTTAAACTGATTCCTGGCGCTAATTTTCATTTTTATCCTCCTTTGCTCTGCTATCAATAAGTAGTATGGACAAGTTGTTATTATTAAATTATCATTATAGCTATCATATGTCTAATCATATTATCTTATAAATAACATAGGTTATTGCCTATAAGTAATTTAAGTGCCAGTGTGTATGGCAAGGCAAACAAAAAGAACGTCCCCCTGTTTGTGTTTGTGTTCACTTAAATTTATCCTGTCTGAATTTCATACGTAATTACAGGTTGGGCTTGAAAAGACGGAATTATATTTACCCTCTGCTGATAGGGTACAAACATATTCTTCACGTATTTCAGTTTATAGACGTTGTTATCGAGATACAGGATCACCAAGTCGTAAACTAGGATAGCGGTAACGATTATGTAGTCCGAATGGTAGTAGATGTTATAATCATGAACACGCAGATGGCAAGGTTTAATTTCCAGTATATTGATTAAGGTTTCTTTATCTGCTTTCAGAGCGACCTTTGCTTTTACTTCTCTCCACGTTTTAATCTTTTTCTCGATAACCCATGCCAGAAGATCTGTCGCATCTTTTTCACAGTCAGGAAACCCATAAACACGGATTTCTTTATAACTGACTAATCGCAAAGTAATGAAAAACTCCATACTTACTGTGACAGTCACCCATTCCCCAGTACCTATTAAGTTCCCAGTTACAACGACCAGGGATGTAAACATTTTCTGCTCCTTTCATTATTCGCACCCGGCACCCATAACACCTTCAGGCAAAATATTACATGACTGATATGCTTTTTCCAGCCATCTATCTACATAGTATGAACATAATTTTTAATTTGCTACAGACCGTTTCACCCGTTTACCCTTTCTTTTGTGGAATATCAGGAATTTACTGGCAACCAGTAACAAAAGATATTCTGGTTCATATTATATTGAAGTAAAACAATTGGAAAGGAGTTGATACCTAATGGCCTTGACTTATACAGTGCAATCTACAGACAGTGACTTGGGTTCAGCTGATGTTCAGATCACTGTAACCCCTGATACTGGAGCTATTAATGAAACCGACTTAGTTCCGGGCGACGAAGTTTCACTCCCTACGCCGTTCACCGTAGAAAATACGGGCAGTGTCGATGAGAAATACTTCATTACCGCCCACTGGACCGGAGTTAGCCCTACCACCGACAGCTTGGGAGCCATCCTAGCCCATTATCTTGAGGTCAATGTGGAGGTAATTGATGATCCTCCTGTAGCTTTATATACAGGAAGTCTAAGCGGTTTAATAGACCAACCGGCTGAAGGCCGGGAACTTGCTTTAGCAAGTTCTGAAGATGTGCAAATGACTTTCACCCTACCTACAACGGTCGGCTCAGCCTTAAATAACATCAACTTATCAGTCGACTTCATTTTTGTAGCAACATCTGTAGAAACACCTTAGCAAAAGGGGCCTTCTGGTGAAGGCCCCTCAAGATTAAAGAGTACTTTGCGAGTATCCAGGTCAGAGAAACCACTGCTATACTATTAACCAGTATAAACTTGCCTCGGATTTATTTTTTGCCTGCCAGTTGAGCAGTTACGTTCATTATTATCCTCAGACCCAGATTATCCCGGGCGCTGAGGATAGACTCGGGATGAAATTGTACCGCCGCTATGGGTAATTGCCGATGTTTCACTGCCATTACCACATTATCCTCCGATACAGCCGTCGCCTTAAGACAATCGGGGATTGAGGCTGCATATAATGAATGGTAGCGTCCTACCGTAAATTCCCGGGGAATTGTTTCCCCCAAGTTTCCTGTTTGCAGCAGGCTAACCCTACTGCTCTTACCATGCATGGGATAGTCAAGCACGGCCAATTGACCCCCAAAATATTCAACTATAGCCTGTAAACCCAAGCATACGCCAAAAATAGGAATGTCGTTATCCAGACAGCACCAGATGGTCTCTTCGCTGTTAAAGTCAGCCGGGCATCCCGGTCCGGGTGAGAGCACAACTAGGTCCATATTTTTATCTGTTTGGATAATATCTGGTGCCAGATGCCAGCGGATTACCTCTACTTGTGCTCCAGTTTGGCGGAAATAATCGGCCAGAGTATGCACAAAGGAATCCTCGTGGTCTACCAGTAATATTTTCTTATCCCGGCCTGCTTGAATCGGGCTATCACTTCCAGGTTTCCTAACCGCATTAAGACTCTGCAGAGCTTTAATCAGGGCTGCCGCTTTCATATGAGTTTCGCTTTCTTCATTTGCGGGAATGGAATCATATAATAGCGTAGCCCCGGCTCTAATTTCGGCTCTACCCTGCTTAATGTTAATCGTCCGCAGAGTTAAGCCGGTGTTTAAATTACCGTTAAAGGTAAAAAATCCTATCGCTCCCCCGTACCATCCCCGGGGTGAGTCTTCGTTTTCCTCCAGCCATTTGATGGCTGCCCGTTTAGGAGCACCAGTCACCGTTACCGCCCACATATGGGTGAGAAATGCATCCAGAGCATCAAATCCCTCCCGCAGGTATCCTTCCACATGGTCTACCGTATGAATGACATGAGAATACACCTCAATCTGCCGCCGGCCTATTACCCGTACTGAGCCTGGTTCGCAGATGCGCGACTTATCGTTGCGGTCAACATCGGTACACATGGTAAGCTCCCCTTCATCTTTACTAGAATTTAACAGTTGTCTAATCTGAGCCGCATCCTCCAGTGCATCCCGGCCTCTTTCGATGGTACCGGAAATCGGACACGTTTCCACTCTTCGCCCTTCTACCCGAACATACATCTCCGGCGAAGCTCCGACTAAAAATTCTGACCCCAGATTGATAATAAAGCCATAAGGACTGGGATTAAGGGAACGCAGGCGTCTGAACACCCGGGAAGGAGAATCCGGGCAAGGCTTATATAGGGTTTGGGATAAAACCACTTCAAAAAGTTCCCCCTTTTTAAAAGCTGATTTAGCCAGTTCTACTTTACGGGCATAGCGACCTGGTTCGTATTGTGGTAACTGTGATACTAAATTACCAGGGTTGGTTTGCTGGGCTCGCGGTAATTCCAGCTCACCTGCTGTTGCAGGAGTAAATGAATAGCTCAGCTGATACGCCCTTTGCATACGGTGATCTACTACCAGAAGGTTATCCGGCAGGTAAAGTACCAGATCCCACTGATCATGAGAGCGTTGGTGTTTTAAATCCATAGGTTCAAACTGAAAAATCAGATCATAGCCAAAAGCTCCATATAACCCCAAAAAACGTTCTTCATCCGCAGCCAGCAGTTCCTTAATTGCCCTGATTACCGCAAATACACTGGCCTGGCGGCTGCGCTCTTCTTCCGCAAAAAAACCGTCCTGTGCTCTTATCTTCCCGTATATTGTGGGGATACCCTGAAGGGTACACGCGGTCCTTTTGCTATATGACACCTCAAGCACAGCCGCATCGGAAGCCAGGGAATGATAGATGGAAGATAGCAAACTACTCCCATTGGGGTTTAAGGCCTTTATGATAAATTCTTGTTGCCGTGCCCGCAGCTCCAGGCAGGGATCTACAAACCCGATATCCCATTGAGTATAGCGGCCGGGGTATTCGTAGCTGCTGGAAAAGAGCGCCCCTTTTTGCTGGTCAATCTGCTCCAATATATAGTCACTGGCTCCGCTAACCTCAACCTCTTCAACTTCGCGTTGTATTTCCATCCCCCCCCGGCTGGTATAGCAGCAAGAAGTGAATTCCATTCCCCCCGGGCTATATCGGTTCATTAACTTTCTCCTCTCCACTGGTTTTAGTAGCATAAATTTTACCAAAAACCGCGGCCTGTTTTCGCAGTTCCCCACTTAAGGAAGCAAAAGTAGCCGGGGTGATGGACTGCAACCCATCGGAAAGAGCCTGCTCTGGATTCTGGTGCACCTCTATCATCAAGCCATCGGCCCCTGCAGCTATAGCAGCCCGAGCTACCGGGGCTACCAGGGATCTGCGGCCGGTAGCATGGCTGGGGTCGACTATAACCGGCAGGTGAGATAGTTCCTTGACCAGGGCTACCGCAGCAATATCAACCGTATTCCGGGTCATCACCTCAAAGGTGCGAATACCTCTTTCACATAGTATTACCTCCGGATTACCAGCATCCAGAATATACTCACCGGCCAGGAGCCATTCCTCAATAGTAGCGGCAAACCCACGTTTAAGCAGAACCGGACGATTTATCCGGCCGGCTTCCTTTAATAGAGTAAAATTCTGCATATTGCGGCTGCCGATTTGAATGATGTCGCTGTAATAAGCCACCTTCTCCAAATCCCGGACATCTACCACTTCGGTAACTACCGGCAGACCCGTAAGTTCGCGGGCCTCTTTTAATATTTTTAATCCTTCTTCCCCCAAACCGGAAAACGAATACGGTGAAGTCCGCGGTTTGTAGGCTCCGCCGCGCAGAATATGCACTCCCTTATGCTTAATTAACCCGGCAATTTCCAGGTAACTGTCCCGGGACTCTACCGAGCAGGGTCCGGCTATTACGGTACAATTACCCTCACCTATATATACCGAACCCTGGGGAGCCGGAATCTCAATAATAGTCGTATGGTTCCCTCGGCGGGAAGCCAGTTTATATGCTTCCATATTTCCCCTCCCGGGCCTCGCCCAATTTCAAAAAGGCCTTTTCTATTTGCTCGGGTAACAACCGGGGACAGTCTTCATACTCCTCAATTATGCGCGCTAAATAACTACCCACGACTACCGCATCAGTATAATCCCTGAATGTTTCTACCGGTTGGGGTCCGGATATACCAAATCCCAGAGCCAGAGGAGTTCTCGCAGCAATTCTAACCTTTTGCAGGTAGTCCTTGATTTCTTGTTCAGGAAGGCTTCTCTTTCCGGTTACTCCCCGTACCGAAACACAGTAAATAAAGGCTGCTTGCCGCTCGGCTGCCATCTGCACCCTTTCATCAGTACTGCTGGGGGCCAGCATAGGTATAGCTTCTATACCATAACCGTCAAGAACATGCATTTCATCCAGGGGGAGATCCGGTACTATCAGGCCCTCTATTCCAGCAGCCTTAGCCTCCTGCATGAATTTATCCGGTCCCATCCGATACAGGGGATTATAGTATGAGAAAAGTATAATCGGCATGTTACAACTATTTTTAACCCGGTGCGCAAATTCCAGACCCCGCTTTAAGTTTAGACCCTGCCTAGTACCCCGATGATGAAATCGTTCAATTATTTCCCCATCGGCCAGCGGATCCGTGAAAGGCACGCCCAGTTCCAAAATATCGCATCCGCCCTGCTCCAGGGCCTTAATACAATCCAGACATAAATCTTCATCAGGCAAAAGAGCCATTATAAAAGCAATCAAAGCCGGGTTCTGTTTTTGCTGGTAGTGCAGCATAAGTTCCCTGATTGCAGACATTTACAGCACCTCCTGTCTTTTTTCCAGGTATCTGTAGACTTCCTCAGCATCTTTATCTCCCCGCCCGGAGAGATTAATCACCAGACTGCTTCCAGCCGACAAATCAGGAGCCATCTTTAAGGCGTAAGCTACGGCATGAGCACTTTCCAGGGCCGGAATAATTCCTTCATATTCGCTTAACTTCAGAAAGGCTTCTATCGTTTCCTCATCACTGACATGGACATAGGTCACCCGCCCGTTTTCCCGTAGATAGGCATGTTCCGGTCCCACCCCGGGGTAATCTAAACCGGCGGAAATAGAATGGGTATCAAGTATCTGCCCGTTTTCATCCTGCAACAACCGACTGAAAGCCCCATGCAATATGCCGTCATCACCATGGCCCAAGGTGGCACAATGCTCCCCCGGATTAATACCCCGGCCTCCCGCTTCCACTCCAATAAGTTCTACCGGTTCATCCAGAAAGGGGTAGAATATGCCCATGGAATTACTGCCCCCTCCTACACAGGCCAATATATGCGAGGGAAGCCGTCCTTCCAGATTTTTAAACTGTTCTTTCACTTCCCGCCCGATGACCGACTGAAAATCACGTACTATCATCGGATAGGGGTGCGGTCCCACTACTGAACCAATCAGCATGTGCGAATATTCAAAACTCTGGATAAAATCACGGAAGGCCTCATTGGTGGCATCCTTTAAAGTCTGACTGCCTTTACTAACCTCTTTCACCTCGGCTCCCAGCATTTGCATGCGAAAGACATTTAATCGCTGCCTTTGCATATCCCGGGCTCCCATATAAACCGTACATTTCATGCCTAAAACTGCTGCGGCCGTGGCCGTTGCTACCCCGTGCTGTCCGGCCCCGGTCTCGGCAATCAGGCGCTCCTTACCCATCTTTTGGGCCAGCAAAGCCTGCCCCAGGGTATTGTTAATTTTATGAGAACCAGTATGATTGAGGTCTTCCCGTTTAAGGTATATACGAACTCCTAATTCCCGGCTCAACCGCTCGCATAAATACAGGGGTGATTCCCGGCCTACATAGTTTTTCAGGTAATAATCCAGTTCTGCTTGAAACTCAGGGTCCACTGTCAGTTGCTTATAAGCTTTTTCTATTTCATCCAGGGCCGGTATAAGGGTTTCCGGGACAAATCTGCCCCCATAACTTCCGTAGTAACCTTTTTCATTGGGGTACACTGAGCATCTGCCTCCTTTACTTCTCTAATAAACGCTTCTATTAATAAAGGATCTTTGCCACCCGTAGGATATTCCACTCCACTAGAAACATCCACCGCCAGCGGTCTTAATTTTTGTATCGCGGCTCTCACATTACTGATATTAAGCCCGCCTGCCAGAATAAACTTAATTCCTGGGGGAAGTCCTATTAGCCATTCCCAGTTGAAAGTTTGGCCACTACCTCCCCGTACCGCAATACTGAAGGTATCAAACAGATAAATAGAAGGTCGCCATTGCCGGAAGTATTCAGGGTCAGGAGAGCCGGTCAGGGAAAAGCTTTTTATAACTGGTAGCTTTAACTCCTTTACATATTCAGGAGGTTCATCCCCGTGCAGCTGCACCATATCCAGTCGGCATAGCCCGGCTATACGCTCTACTTCTTCCAGTTTTTCATTTACAAATACCCCGATTTTCATAATGCGATCATTGAGGGAATAGTTAATAGCTATTGCTTCTTCTACCGTAATTCGGCGTGGAGAAGGAGCAAATACCTCCCCTATAGCCCAGGCACCATACCTTACGGCATAAGCCGCTTCCTCTTGATTTTTAATTCCACATATTTTAACCAGGGTCATGTGAATTTTCTCCCTTCCATGACAGGTGAATTAGACACGATTTCAGACACTGAATATACTGCTATTCCATGAATAAAATACCCTACACAAGGTGACCCAGGAACTGTCCCCTGTCACCCCTTTAATTCTTAATTCATGTTCTATAACCTAATAGTTCCCGCAGTTTTTCTCCAGGATCAGGGGCGGCGACCAGAGCTTCTCCTACCAAAACCGCGTTATAGCCATGCCCCTTAAGCAACAGGATATCCTCCCGGGTTTTTATACCGCTCTCGCTCACTTTTATAAATGCTGCGGGGATATGCTCCGCCAATTCCAGGCTTCGGTGAATATCTACCGAGAAATCTTTCAGGTTGCGGTTATTAACCCCCAGCATTTTTATGGGCAGGTCTTTAGCTTTTTGCAACTCCTCCCGATCATGAACTTCCAGCAGTACTTCTATACCCAGTTCCCGACTCTTTTCACTCAAAGCCAACAATCCGGAGTAATTGTGCAGGGCGGCTATAAGCAGTACCATATCCGCCTGTAGTAACACGGTTTCATATAGCTGTAATGCATCGATAATAAAGTCTTTGCGTAAAACGGGTAAGGCCGCATTTTCTTTTACCGCAGGCAGCATTTCTTTCCGGCCTTGAAAAAATTTGCTATCCGTAATATAAGAAATAGCCGCTGCGCCATTTTCCCGGTAGCAATCAGCCAATTGCAAGACATCCAGTTCATTAGCCAGTACCCCTTTTACCGGAGAGGCCTTTTTGACTTCGGCAATTATGGCCAGATGCTTTAAATCACTTTTAAATATTTTTTCAACATCCAGGCGATGATGCATGGGAGTTATATCATCTATAACCAGTCGGTTTTTTAATGCCTGCACTTCCTGCTGCTTCGCCTGGGCCATCTGCTCTAACATGGTATCACCCGATCACGGCTATAACTGATCATGGCCTGCAGGGTAGCCTCACTTTTCCCGGAGTCTATAGCTTCAGCAGCCATAAGCATGCCTTCCTCCATATCCCGGGACCGGTCTGCCGCCATCAAAGCAGCAGCGGCATTCAGGACTACCACCTGCCGGTAAGGGCTAGGCATCCCTGCCAATATATCCCGGGTAATCCTGGCATTACTTTCTTTATCTCCACCCCGGATAGCTTCCAATCCTAAAGGCGGTATACCCAGCGTAGCAGGGTTAATATTATAAAAGTGCTGCTGCTGGGGACTGGCATCAAAAACTCGGGTAATACCGATCGGGCTTATTTCATCCATGCCATTTTCCGCACACACCACCAAAGCCCGTTTCCGACCCAGTTGCAGTAAAGTTTGCCCTGCGGCCTCCTGCAGGCTGGCATCGGCTATACCCATAACTTGATAAGCCAGGGGATAAGGATTAAGCAACGGACCCAGGAAGTTAAAAATAGTAGCCACTCCGATTTCCCGCCGCAGCGGTCCCATTTGTTTTAAGATAGGATGGTAATCCGGGGCAAACAAAAAGGTAATCCCCACCTTTTCTAACATCCGTTGAGCTTCGTCAGGAGTGAGTTGAATATTTACCCCCAGCACTTCCAGTAAATCAGCACTGCCTACCTTACCGGTGACAGCCCGGTTACCATGTTTGGCCACCGGGACCCCACAACTAGCTACTACCAGGGCAGCAACCGTAGATATATTAAAAGTACCCAGACCATCTCCCCCAGTACCACAGGTATCTATTAGTTTCAAATCACTATTCATAGTAATGGCTTCTTCTAACAGGGCCTGCACGAAACCATTTAACTCAGCAGCACTTTCTTTGCGAGTACGCAGGGCACTTAATAAAGCTGCCGCCTTAATCTCCGGAATGCTGTCGTGTAAAAGCATGCGGGCAGTTAAATAGGCCTCTTCATCATTGAGGTATTCTCCTCCCACCACGTTTTTTAAGTAACGGTCAAACATAAAATCTCTCCTCTTCTCATCTAATCTCGTCTGTTCTCATCAGAAATAATTAAACCAGCAGCATAGAATAAAAAAACAGATTGCTTTTTAACACCATCGCTCTAATCCACCATAATGGTTTATTACATAGCTTAGATGGTCATGTGAAATATTGTATTTGGTAATTAAATTGATATTTAGGGGTAATAATTGAGTAAAATGACAACTTAAGACCAAAAGAAATGCTATTTGCAAATGATAGGATCCATAATTTGAAGAAAAGTAGTTGGAACTAAAAAATGACAGGCAAGTAAAATCGCTGTTTGTAACAACCTTACTTACATTATTTGAAATCAAGGGAAAATAAAAACCAGCACGGCATAGTGTGCTGGTCAATAAACAATTTGACCGGCTCATCTCGTCCCTGTTCTCCTCTTTTCTCATCTCATCTCATCTCGTCAATCATATGCTATTTTACTGTAAGATATTGTTAATTTAACTTATATATAGCCCTTTGTCAATAGCAAAAATTTTAGAGTGCCAGGCACCGGACTTATTGACTTATTAAATTCCATTAAAAAACACCCTCTTTAGCAGAGGGCGATCCTCAAATAAGTCAATAAGTCCGGTGCCTGGCACTAGAAATAAAAATAAATCCTGGCAACGACCTACTCTTCCACGGATAACCGCAGTACCATCGGCGCTGGAGAGCTTAACTACCGTGTTCGGGATGGGAACGGGTGTGGCCTCTCCGCCATCGTCACCAG
>DUSB01000059.1 GCA_012840625.1 Syntrophomonadaceae bacterium | reverse complement strand
GGTTATGCCAGAACATAGAAGCCTTTCCCCCCGGACATTGTTATTATAAGGGAAAACTGTACCGTTTCCATGAAATCCCCGAAGAGCCTTCACCAACAAAAACCTTGGATTTCCAAAGCATGGCTGGTAAAATAAAAGATATTTTATTAGATGCGGTAGCCGTTCACTGCAATGGTGAACCCGGCATTGGAGTTTTTCTCAGTGGTGGATTAGACAGCAGCATTCTGGCTGCACTATCCTGTCAACAGGATACAGAAGTTCACACCTTTACCGTAGGGTTTGCACAGGGGCAGGATCAATTTTATGCCCGCGAGGTAGCTGACTATCTGGGTACCCACCATCATGAATATATTTCTAACCTGAAGGAAATCTATGCGATTCTCCCCACCGTGATTTATCACCTGGAATCCTTTGATGTATCTCTGGTCCGCAGTTCAGTAGCCAATTATCTGGCTTCAAGGCAGGCTGCTGCATCAGGTGTGAATATCATCCTCATGGGAGAAGGAGCGGATGAGCTCTTTGGCGGCTATGATTACCTGAAGAATAAAAACCGGGCTGAACAGAGCTCTGAACTTAGAAAACTTTTATCGGATTCACATAACATGAGCCTGCAACGGGTAGATCGCATGACGTCTGCCTACGGTCTGGATGTTGGTTTACCCTTTATGAATGCCCGTCTTATTGATCTGGCAGGTCAGATACCGGTGAACTATAAAATTACCGGAGACAAGACTGAAAAGTGGATCCTGCGTACTGCTTTTACCAATGATCTGCCGGATAATATTGTCTGGCGGCCTAAAGTAGAATTCAGTCATGGTTCCGGCTCTGCCGATGCTCTCGGTCAGAGTATTGAAACTAAAATCAGTGATGCAGAATTTGCTTCTCAAAAGAAGATCTCAGACAAGCTGATCCTCAATTCAAAAGAAGAATTATACTACTATCGGATTTTCCAGCAATACTTCCCTGAAAGAGAACTGGCCGAAAATACAGGCCGCTGGCAGCCCTGGTAAAACAGGATAGCTTAATAAACTGACGGCAGCCGGAGCTGAAGCCATCAAGTGTAAATGGTGAACGCATCACAGCCAGCAGGGGATTGCGCTGGACCAAACCAGCCATACTAAACCCAACCGCCTCACCCCAGCTTGGGAAATAAAAGCTACTGGGAACGCAGCTACCCTGGAAAGTTGCTTCTATCTAAAACTAAAAAGCAAAAAACAGAAGCACCTGCATCCGGGGAAAAGCTGATTATATTGAGTCTCTGTACTAGAGGCACACTTAAAAAACGAATATACCAAGCCTGAAATCCGAACCCGGCTTATGATTGCTTAAAATAAACAACACCATCACGGGTTGACATGGATAATTTACCTGTAACAACAAGATGATATAGGTGTGATACGGCTTCCCCGGTAGCAAAAAGCTTCTGTCCCCAGGGAAACTCATCCCAGGTTTTATAGGATAGATCCCATTTCATTTGACTGGCTACCTCTGCTCCACTCATTGTTTTCTGACCTATAATTTTGATAATATCATCCAGCCGCCTGTTATGATGGGTTTTTAATTCCTGTATACGTCCGCGACAGTCATGCAAAATATACCGATGTCCAGGCAAAACTATTTTTACATCCAGTTTTGCTATCTTATCCAGACTCTCTAAATATTGGCCCAGAACATCCTCATCGATCTGCCAGAGAGTAATATTAGGGGTAATTTTGCCCAAAATATGATCCCCTGACAGGAGCAGCTTTTTTTCAGGTTCATATAGGCACATATGTCCCTGAGTATGACCCGGGGTCTGCACACAGCTGAAGCAAAAATCCCCCACCTCGATTTGGTCTCCATCCTCCACCAGAGTAAAATTATCAAATATTTTGGAGGCAAAACGGTACCCTGGATGTTTGGCTATTTCATCTTCAACCCCCATCGCGACCAGGCCACTTTCGATTAAAAAATCACTGAAAATTGTCCAGTGGGAACTGCTGCGACTGGCTCCCACTACCCTGGCATCTGTTTCACTCATCCATACGGTAGTATCATCAGTAGCCAAATGCTGCAGCAATCCTGCATGATCCGAATGAAGATGAGTAATAAACAGATCTGTAGTTTCCATATGTATATCCAATTTCTTCAACGCCTGATACATGGCATTACGAGACTCCTCACAATTAAAGCCAGTATCAACCAAAAGATTCCTCTCTTGTCCGCGAATTAAATAAGAATTAGTAGCTCTTAAAGGGCTGTTGGGCAGGGGTATTTTTATTCTGTAAATGTCCGGAAATACTTGTTCAATCATTGTTCTAACTCCTTACTTGCTAATGATGATTTATGATGGGATATCCGCCTGACTATATCCTGATAACTAATCTTTGCTGATACTCAGCCGGGCTCATCCTTAGAAACAGGCATTTGCAACGGCTGTTATAAAAGGCGTGTATATCCTTAATACTTTTTTCGACATCGCCACTCACTTCATAAGTGTAGCATAAAGATGCAAAATAGGAGATATTCAAGACAACTGGTTTAGTATATCCTGGTATTTCTATAGACAAAACATACTTTACAATTTATTATTTTCCCCTATGCGGAAGGATAGCTTGATCAAAATAAAAAAGCTGAGGAAAGGTATCATCCTCAGCCTGCTTTACAACAAGGTATTATTCATTCAGATGTTTCCAGTGCCATCTGATTTCATGTAATTCTACCAGCGTATCTTTTTGATCGCCGGCCTGAAGATAGCCTTTCAATCTAACCAATCCAATGTTGATGGCATGAAGTTCATCCTGTTCTACACTGAATTGGATACGCGGCTCAATTTCTTCCCAGGCCCTGGTTAAGTTTTTATAAGCTGCTTCTGCCTGTTGCCATTGAGTTTTTTCTGTGCTGGTATAAAGCTGGTGTAAATACAGCTCAAAATCATCGGTGGATCCTCGTGGCTGTTTATAATAATCTCCACTGTTCATAATCCAGACAAAAGCCGCCAAAAAAATAATAGGAATAGCATAGCCAACTATCTTCTTCATTTTCCTTTTTCCCCTCCCCACGGTTTTTGCACATGATCTTCATATCTGTCTACATATAACGTTCCTGCATCATCAATACTCATAAAAAAAACCTGGGAGGCAGAAGCCAGTCCCTGTTCCTTTAGCTTTTGATCCAGCCATTTTTCATCCAGATTACGGTTATAAAGATTATCTTTTATAATCACACCATCAATGATTAACTCTGTACTTATACCCAATTCAGGTATGGTAAGATTGAGATCTTGCCGGCTAGCCGGCAGATGTTCTGGTTTTTTTAAAACTGATAGCTTTCCGTCTGTTTCTGCAATGGCATAGGCTACCTCATTTAAATTGAAAACTCCCTTTTCACGCAGCTGTTCCAGTAAATCGCTTATTGTATAGCGGGCCTTTTTCATTTCATTTTCCATGATTTTACCATTGGCAATCACAACCGTAGGTTCATCATTAAAATATTTATCCAAAATTAAATACTTGTGGCTGGCCCACTGCAGGATGAAAACGGCTACGGTCCAGGTTACCAGCCCCACCCAGTGAGGCCATGCCCGGCTACTCAAATCTACCGAGAGACTGGCAGCAATGGATCCAATCGTAATCCCCAGTACATAATCAAAAAAGGTTAACTGGCTGAGCTGCTGTTTTCCCAGAAAACGAGCAAAAATAAACAGCGAAATAAAAGCAACCAAGCTGCGAACCAATACAACCAGCCCTTCGTTCATTTTAAAACCACCTTTCTTCATACCTGCGCTTATTATGTACCATACCGGGCTGGTGAATTCTTTTAATAAATAAAACCCTTACCTGGAATTATGTAAGGGTTCAGGGGATGATATAAGGAAAAGCGCCTTATTGGGTATTTATCCAATAGGCAAGTCGATTCAACCCTGCTGACAGCAGGACGCGGGGACAGGCAAAATTTAAACGCTGAAACCCCTGTCCACCGGTACCAAAAAGCGATCCTCGCTCCAGAATTAGATCAGCCTCATTTTTTAGCTGCTGCTCAACTGCAGCATCATCCAGGATAAGATTTCGAAAATCAATCCAGGCCAGATAGGTTCCTTCTGCTTCGGTCAATATCAGTTGCGGCGTTTTTTCTTCTATAAAGGTTTGCAGAAAATCATAGTTGGCTTTTAAGTAAACCAGCAGTTCGTCAAGCCATGGTTCACCAAAGGTATAGGCTGCCTTAAGCCCTTCAATAGCAAAAACATTAAGTAGTCCCAGTCCACTATTGCGCATAGTCCGGTTATAGCGTTTCCTCAGATCAGGATTAGAAATAATAATATTTGAAGCCTGAAGACCTGCCAGGTTAAAGGTTTTACTTGGGGCATTACATACAATCGTTTGCCGGGCCAGATCCTCCGAGAGATCTGCAAAGACATGATGAGTAAGCCCGGGGAAAATTAAATCAGAATGAATCTCATCGGCTATCACCAGGACATCATATTCCAGACAAAGAGCGCCCAAACGGACCAGTTCTTCCCGTGTCCACACCCTTCCTACCGGGTTATGGGGGCTGCAAAAAAGAAAAATCTTTGTTCCGGATTTAAATTTTTCCTCTAAATCCTCAAAATCTATCCGGTATTTTCCTTCATCAAGTAGTAGTGGATTTTCCAGCAGTTCACATTTATTGTTGGCAACAACACTGAAAAAAGGATAATATACAGGAGGTTGGATGACCACCTTATCCCCCGGTTCGGTATAAGTCCGTAATAGCATATCTAAAGCAGTGACAATCCCCGGACTGGTGCATATCCAGTCTTTTTCAATCTTCCATCCATGACGTTTTTGCATCCAGTTGACAATCACCTCATAATAGCTCTCATCGCAGATAGCATAACCATAAATACCATGTTCAGCCCGTTTCATTAATGCCCGGGTAATTTCAGGGGGACATAGAAAATCCATATCAGCCACCCACATTGGGATTCTGCCATTTTCCCGGGTACAGTGAACTCCGTCCCATTTTGCTGAACCAGTATGGCGGCGCTCGATAATAGTATCAAAATCATATTCTTGCATCATGGTTCACCTCGTTTGCCCTTTATATTCCAAATCACATCATGTTTACTTTTTACTATATACCTTTTCTTTTTAAAAACCCAAGCGAATAAAGCAGTAAAAACAAAAGACCCCGCATATTTTATATCCTGCCAAAATTGATCAGGCCATATCATACTCTTTTCCTCTCTTTTTTTCTGCATCTTCCTCCCTGTAAAACTTAACAAAGACTTGTCTTCTTTTTTTGACATGCCCTCCCTTTCCAATGCAATTAACCTTTTCTCTATAGCCACAGTATATAGCCCCAACTACCCTTTTTATTAGCTTCCTGATACACTTATTTTGACCAGACTTCTTTATGTACGGAGGAAAACAGGAAGTTTGGATCAAATAAGCAAGGAGACATGCCTGTAATGAAAACCCATTTTGACTGTTTATCCTGTATCATGCGTCAAACAGTCGATGCAGCGAGATTTGTTAGCGAAGACCTTCAGTTACAAGAAAAAATAATTCGCCGTGTTTTATATGATATGGTTACTTATGATTTCAACCAATCTCCGCCTTATATGTCGCAAATCATCCACCAGCATGTCCGTGACCTGAGCGGTATAGCAGATCCCTATAAACGCGTGAAAAAGCAATTTACCCGCCTGGGACTGGAGAAATATGATGAACTCAAAGAGCTAATAAAAACTTCAGAAGATGCCTTTACCACCGCTTTGAAAATTTCTATTGCTGGTAATATTATAGATTTTGGAGTCTTTGCTGAGATTAGCGAAGAGCAGCTTGATCAAACCATAAAAGAATGCCTGCAGGCTTCGCTGCCAGCAGATACTGTTAATAGCCTGAAAAAAGACATAGCCCGGGCAGAAAAAATCCTTTTTCTCGGAGACAATGCCGGCGAAACTGTTTTTGACCGACTTTTGCTGGAACAAATGCCGGTAGAGAAAATATGCTATGTGGTAAAAGGCAGTCCAATTGTAAATGATGCAACCCGGGAAGATGCTGAAGAAGCAGGACTAACACAGCTGGTTAAAGTCATTGATAATGGTTCTAATGCCCAGGGTACCATTCTTTCCTTATGTAAAGCTGAATTTGTTGATACCCTACATCAGGCTGACCTAGTTATTGCCAAGGGACAGGCACATTATGAGACTATGAGTGATATGCAGTTAAACCGCATCTATTATCTTCTCCAGGCAAAGTGCACGGTTATTACAGAGGATATAGGCTGCCAATTGGGTGAAATGGTGATTTTAAAACGCTAAGATTGCTGGTTTGGTATTCTGGTATCAAAGAAATGGAGGAATTAAGATTGCAAATATGTATTCTAGATGCATTAACACTTGGAGATGATGTTGACCTGAGCATTTTCGATCGCCTGGGAACGGTTTCTATTTACCCTACCACCCAGCCCGACGAAGTAGTAGAACGCATCAAAGATCAGGAGGTAGTTATCACCAATAAAGTGGTATTAAATAAAGCAAATCTTCAACACGCCAAACAATTGCAGCTAATCTGTGTAGCCGCCACCGGTACCAATAATATTGACGTACAGTTTGCGCAGAGCAGAAATATTAAGGTGACCAACGTTTCTGCTTATTCCACTCCCAGTGTGGCTCAGCACACCTTTGCGCTGCTTTTTTATCTGCTGGAATCCCTGCCTTATTACGATCAGTATGTAAAATCAGGCCATTATGCCCGGAGTAAAATATTTACCCATCTGGACAGGCCGTACTGGGAACTTAAAGGGAAAAGATGGGGAATCATCGGCCTGGGAACTATTGGTAAAGAGGTAGCCCGGCTTGCACAGGCCTTTGGTTGTCAGATTTCATATTACTCCACTTCAGGTCAAAACAACGATCCCCTTTATCATCGCGTAGAATTGGATGAACTGCTGCAAAGTTCAGATTTCATTTCCATTCATGCTCCCCTAAACGAGTATACGCAGGATTTAATCCGCTATGAGCATTTTAAGAAAATGCCCCCGCATGCTATTTTACTTAATTTAGGACGAGGAGGAATTGTTAATGAAGAGGATCTGGCCCGGGCCCTGGATGAAGAACTAATTTACGGGGCAGCACTGGACGTTCTCTCCAGCGAACCTATCGCGGAAAATAACCCCTTACTAAAAATCAAAAACAGCCAGCGCCTACTGATTACCCCTCATATAGCCTGGGCCAGTGTAGAAGCAAGACAGAGGCTTATTTTTCGCATAGCTGAAAATATTCAGGATTTCATATCCGAAAAACAGGCGTAATAATTTTACTTATGATCTCTATCCAGGCATGGTATTTTTTTACAGTACCGTCGGCAGCTGTTTGCCACCATAATAGCGCTTCCATACCATGACCCCCAGTATCAGCATAATAAAATCTGCCAGGGGTTGAACCAGAAAAATCCCTGTTACCGGATGAAGAATAGCCTGATTCAAATGTATCAACAATAAAGGAAGCAGCAGCAAAAGTGGTATAAAAAGTATTACCTGCCGCATCAAATTTATAGCCAGTGCTATTATTTCTTTGCCAGTAGATTGATAAAAGGCATTGATAACAAAATAGATACCCAGCACCGGGAAAGAAAGAAAGAAAGTAGATTTTAAGCCCGTCATGGATGAGAGCGGTCAGGGATTGATCCGCCGAAAAAATACCGGCCAGCTGTTTACCAAAGAAAAAGACTGTCAGATAAATAAGAAGGCCATATAAAATCGAAAGAATAAGACTGGTTTTGAGTATAGAAAGCATTTTATGATTCTGCTGGGCTCCATAAAAATAAGCAAACAGGGGTTGGATCCCCTGCCCTAACCCAAACAGGGGCATGATTAATGTAAGGAAAATATTCAAGATAACCGCCATAATGGCAACAGATAAAGCACTACCATAGATCAAGAGCATGCGATTGGTTAATAGATTGCTGACACTAATCAGGACCTGCATAAAAAAAGGCACAAAGCCTATCTGCAGTAAACGCAAAGTAATATCCCTGCGCCGACCTGGTTTTCCATCCATAAACGGGAGCCGTAGCAGCTTTTTTTGTAAAATATACCGCAGGCTGAGCAAAAAATAGAAACCATCCGCGAGAAGAGTCGCCCATGCTGCACCACTGATCCCCCACTGAAAACCAACAATGAATAAGGCATCCAGCAGCAGATTGCTTATGGTCGCCAATACCACCACCACTATCTCAACCCGGGGATAACCGGAAGCACGAATAATGCTGATAAACAAAAATCCCAGGGCACCGAAGATCTGAGAAAAAACATAAATACTTACATACTGGTTGGCCAGGAATAAAACCTGCCCCGATGCACCAAGATATTTCAGCAGCGGGATACGAAACATAAAAATAAGAAACATAATGGCAACATTGATTAAACAGGTAAGATAGATGCCATGAGCAATGACAGCATAAACTTCATCTTTCTGCTGTTGTCCCCAGTATTTAGCTACCAGTATACTGGCGGAGACGGCGGTAAGTATCTGCAGGGCACCTAAAAATAGAAAAATCGGATTCATTAATCCCATCGCCGATAAAGCCGGAGTACCATTGCGGGGAATATGACCGATAAAAGCCATATCAATAACAATGGCCAGTGATTCAAACACCATAGCAAAAATAGCCGGGATCGAAAAAATAGTAATCAATTTAAGTGGCTTTGCGGTATCCATGCGTGCGTACTCATCCATGGTAGCAATCCTCTACTTATCTTCTATCATCAGCCGTTCCCAAAACTTATTGATATAACTTGTTTTGATAATAAACAGTTTAGCAGTTCAAGTCCATATATATTTATATTTGTAAAAAGGTAACTGCAGCTGCTGTTATGGTACTCAGTTAGATCTTGCCATTGTATTTCACGGTAACGAAAAAACTGACCCTAACCGAGCCTGATCTTGCTCAAAAAAAACGCCGGGTTAACCCGGCGTTCACAGCTGATTATCCTGCCATTTCGGCTACTTTCATTTTTATCCAGTAGATGAAATCATTCAAACTGTCCAATATTCTTTGAATAAGACCCTGATTGTTTTCTACAGCCTTCTTGATATCATCCACGTTAACATTAATGTTTTCTAGCTGTTTGCTTATTTTATCTAGATTAAGATCCAGGCGGCTGATTTTTTGCATCAATTCCATGATCTGCTGTATCTGTGCATCACTCAGCTCAATATTATGCTCGGCTGCGATACGTTTAATCAGTGCAATAAGATCGTCCGGATCTTCGATCTTTTCTCTAATTACTTCTTCTTTGACCTCCTGTATAAAGCCGGCAGCTTCATCCTGACCGATTTCCTCACCCAGATTCTTGGTTACCACCAATTCTTCATTGGCGGCTTTTTTAGCATCTTCATCGAGTTTCTTACCCGAAGCTTTTTCGAAAGCCTTCATAATTCCAGTAAGAGCAGAGGCTCCCGATACCTGGAAGGGAGCAGCCACCACTACATCAGCATCCTCAATGCCTGCGGTAACCATGGCATTGGCATACAT
>DUSB01000058.1 GCA_012840625.1 Syntrophomonadaceae bacterium | reverse complement strand
GATCGGTTCGCATTACAGGCCAACGATGGAAGATTATTAAAAAGAAAGCGATCACACCAATGATAGCAAGGATGTTTTGAATTATAATCTGAACTGGCAGGAAAGAAGGTAGCGTACACACCAGAGATCTGTCCTATCAATGCCAAAGAGGATGAAAGACATAAGCGGGTCTTTTTTTGGCCGAAGGACCTTTAAAAGCGTGGCAGACTTATTCTAATATGCCTTTTAATTTCAGCAAAGCAGCCTTTTCAATACGTGAGACCTGGACCTGGGATACATCCAGATCAGCAGCAATAGCCGCCTGGGTTTCATCGTTAAAAAAACGTCGCCAAATAACTTCCCGCTCACGTTGATCAAGTCTGGCAAGTGCTTCCCGCAGGGCAACTTTTTCCAGCATCTTATGGTCCCCATCATCATTGGGCAGCCTGTCCATAAGAGTAAGCTGATCTTTTTCTTCCCCGGGAAATACATCGAAAAAATAGGCGGGGGTCTGGCAGGCCTCCAGGGCCAGAACAACTTCTTCTTTTTCAATAGCTAACAATGCAGCAATCTCAGCAATATAAGGTTCCCGTCCCAGCGTACCCCGCAATTGATCCTGGGCCCAGCGAATCTTATTGTAATTCTCCTTCACCCCGCGCTGAATCTTCACCATGCCATCATCCCGCAGGAACTTCTTTATTTCACCGATGATCATTGGTACCGCATAGGTAGAAAAACGGACATTATAGGTGAAATCAAATTTGTCAATGGCTTTCAAAAGACCAATGGAACCCACCTGAAAAAGATCTTCCTGTTCATAAGAGGTATTCTTAAAACGTTCCAGCACCATATAAATAAGTCCTACATTGGCATCATATGCTGCAGAACGCGCCTTGAGATCACCCTGCTGAGCCTTACGTATTAATTCTTCATTTTCTTCATAGCTTTTCTTCGGGGGCATATTTAACCCCCCTTTCATGCGAAGGCTTCCTGCTGATTGACAGCAAAGTGGCGGCGAAGTATAACCATCGTGCCCTCTCCGGGCTGGCTTTGTACCTCGATTTCATCCATAAAAGACTTCATGAAAGTAAAACCAAGACCCATCCTGGTAGGGTCACTGGAAAAAGTGGGCTGCATAGCCTGCTGTATATCCGGAATACCTACGCCATGATCTTCTACAATAATTTCGAGTTCGTTATTATCATCAATACTAACCATGATGATCACTTCTTCCGTAGAGCGGTGCTCGTACCCATGAATAATAGCATTGGACACAGCTTCTGAGACCACCAGCTTGATTTCCTCCAGCTGATCAAGGGTGCAGTCTAACTGGGATACAAAAGCAGCTACACATGAACGTGCCAAAGATACATTGTCTGCTCTGCTCATAAAATGAAAGCGTACATAATTTTTCATGCTCATCAAATCACTCCTTGGTAGGCTAAAATTGAACGACTTCTTGTTCAGTGTTGTACAGGGGTACCAATTTATTTATTCCTGAAAAGACTAAAATCTTCTGAATGGAAGGATTTGCACCCACAATGCACATCCGCCCACCGGAAGCGTTTATCTTCTTATACCTGCCGATTATAACACCTAATCCTGAACTATCAATAAAGTTTACCTTTTCAAGATTCATTATAAGGTTTGCGATCTCATTTTCCTCAACTTTCTTGTCGATTTCTTTTCGCATCTTTTCGCTGACTAGCATATCAATTTCTCCTCGCACTCGTACAATCAAGGTGTTACGGACTTGTTTAAACTCTAATTCCACGTAAAAATCCCCTTTCCGCAGATCATCGCTTAGTATTTCTACGCAAAGAGGATTCTTTCCTTCCACAAAATTCCAGCTATAAAAGAAAGGTTTCGACCAGGATTTTCTTTACCATCCCGGAAAAACCACTATGTTCTACATCCTCTGCTGCCACTACATCAACTTTTTTGTATATTTTGTCGTCTTTTAGGATAGTAATCTCACCTATCTTCTGACCTTTACGAACGGGGGCATCAATATCTGCCAGCAATTTTTTGCGACATTCAATATTAGCCTTATCCCCTTTTTTAAGTAAAAGGCCTGCATTCTCCAGACATACCGCATCCACCTGCTCCTGTATACCTTTTCCGACCCTTACTACGCCACATATACTGCCGGCAGGATAAAAGGTTTTAAAATCATATCTGGCAAAGCCATAGTTATAGAGTTGCATGGAATCACGGAAATGTCCGCGCACTTCCGGAGAGGCCATAACGACCGCTATGAGCCGCAAATCATCGCGCTTCACGGTTGATACCAGACAGTATTTAGCTTCATTGGTCCAGCCGGTTTTATATCCATCGGTACCTTGATACCACCACAGCAATTTGTTGGTGTTGTATAGCTTAAAGGCACCCTGTCGTAAAGGATATTCTTTAATGGAAGTGTATTCAAGGAGGCGAGGATATTTTAAAGCATAGCGTCCTATCTGCGCCATATCATAGGCAGAAGTATATTGCCCACTGGCTGGAAGACCATATGCATTAATAAAATGAGTATTTTTTAATCCTATCTCTCTGGCCCGGCTATTCATCCTGGCAACAAAGTTCTTATGTGTCCCCTCCAGATGTTCGGCTATAGCTACACAGGCATCGTTAGCTGAGCCTACTGCAATGCTGATCAGCAGATCTTCATAAGTCATTTCCTCCCCCGGTTCCAGGTAAATCTGGGAGCCACCCATTTTAGATGCATTTTCACTGCTGACAACTTTATCTTGAAGATTAACTCTACCTTCCTCCAGCGCCTCTATAGCCAGAATCATGGTCATGAGCTTGGTCATACTGGCTGGCGGCAGACGTTTATGTTCATTTTTAGCGGCCAGAACCTTGCCTGAATCAGCATCCATCAAAACATAGGATTCGGCTTTGATATCCTTTATATCAGCTCTGACAACAGCCGGATTGATTCCCCAACAGATAAAAGCAATCAGTATTATCCAAACCCAGCCCACTCTTTTTTTCATTCAGACTATACCTCCCCCTAATATTATTCGCCCATTAAATTTTATGTAGGGAAAGGTATCAATATGCCAAATGCTTCCTGAGTCATGCCTTTCCCGCTTTGCAGCAGGGAAAAGGCTTGTTTTTACTATTTATTCCGCTTGGTCTTTATTCACGGGCAGGTTTATTTCCCACAGGGAAAGTTTTCAGTTCTACGTAAGAAAGCGGTTCTACTAAAGCAGAACCGCTTTTAGATTTCACATAAAAATATTTTAAGGATAAATGGTCTCAAATATCAATGGCTTTTCCGGAGGTGCTGTGGGGCTGATTTGATAACAGGCTTTTAAACGACCCGCCGCCCTGTTGGCG
>DUSB01000057.1 GCA_012840625.1 Syntrophomonadaceae bacterium | reverse complement strand
TCACCACCGGATTTAATTACATCTTTATTCCGGTCAGTAACCATTAGATAGCCTTCCTCATCAATCACACCAACATCACCTGTATTCAGCCAGTTATTTTTCCATAACTCTTTTGTTTTTTCAGGTTCTTTAAAATACTCGTGTGTACACCAGGGGGTACGTACTACAATATCGCCAACTGTTCTTCCATCATGAGGAACATCATTCCAGTTTTCATCTACTACTCTAAATTGTGAGAACAACCATGGAATACCACTCTTAATATAATAAGTTATTTTTTCCTGTGGGCTGAGGTCATAATGTTCGGGTTTTAGCATTCCCAAAGTCATGGCCGGACATGTTTCTGTCATACCATAGCAGGATTGAGCAATAACTCCCAGTTCCATTGCTCTTTCTGCCAACTGACGGTTGAGTTTGGCACCGCCCAAGGCAACATGCCAGTTAGAAAGATCGTACTT
The DNA here is from genome assembly GCA_012840625.1 of Syntrophomonadaceae bacterium. Taxonomy (GTDB): domain Bacteria; phylum Bacillota; class Syntrophomonadia; order Syntrophomonadales; family Syntrophomonadaceae; genus DUSB01. The sequence continues at coordinate 6,514 of DUSB01000057.1, read as the reverse complement.
TTCTGCATCGGGATGGAAAACCAGCATATGCAGGATCGTGGTTACACAATGACTGAAATCAACCTTTTCTTCATGCAGCCAGCGCAAAATCTTATCTGGTTCGTACTTGCCAGGGAGGATGAATTTATTTCCAAGCATAAAGGAAAGATAGGGTCCTCCCCATGCTTGAACGTGGAACATAGGAGTAAGCATCATGTATGTCTGATTGGCACGATACTCCATACCATGGGGGTATAGACCCCATGTCATTCCAATCGATATAGCATGCATGAACAAATCACGGTGGGTAAAAACTACCCCCTTAGGATTGCCGGTGGTTCCGGAAGTATAACAAAGGGTGGCACGAGTGTTCTCTGAAATTTCAGGAAATTCATAGTCGGCATTTACCTGTTTTAACAGTTCTTCATATTCAATTGCATTGGGGAGGGTAGTTTTTATCGGTAGATTGCTGCGGTCATCGGTCATAATAACATAGGCCTTTACGGTAGAAAGTTTATCTTGCATGGATTCTATCAGGGGGAGAAAATCTGTGTTTAAAAAGATAACTTTGTCTTCAGCATGATTGATACAGTACTCTATTTGGTCAGGAGCCATGCGAACATTTACCGTATGGAATAAAGCGCCATAAAGAGGGATAGCTCAGTGTGCTTCCAGATAACGGTAGGTGTCCCATTCCAGCATTCCTACTGCATCACCGGGTTTAATACCCAGATGCTTCAATCCATTGCTGAGTTTTTTGACTCTTTCAAAATGTTCCTCATAGGTAAATTCAAGTTCATCACGGTATTTAATAATCTGCTTGGGGTTGAACATCATTCCGTAATCCAGGAAACACTTCAGGGTTAATTGATACTGATAGCCAATACTCTCCATTAATTAAACCTCCCTTTGTAATCAGTGCAGCATTTTACAATTATGACGATCATCTTGGGATAATAGTCATAATCATATGAATTTGTAATGCCATTGTAATATACATTTAGACTATTAGTCAATGACTATTAGTCAATGACTAATAGTCTAAAAAAAGGCAAAAAATTAACCACAACCTTTACCGGTCATGGTTAGCCTGTTTAATTAATGTTATTTTTATGATTCTTCAGTAACTAAAAAACTTTGCAAAAGCATCAGCATGGCTTTTTCCATGCGGGCTTCCAGATCATAGTTGCCGTCGTTAAGGCACCAATCATAAGTGATACCGCGTGAAAAAGAAACTACTATTTTGGATAGTTCATCGGCAGACACATCTTTACGAATGAGACCCTTATCCTGTCCCTCCTGAATTGATTTTCTTATAAAGCTAATAAAAGCCCGTTTGTCTGAAGCAAGAAAAGCATTTTCAGTATCAATCTGCTGTTTGTATATCAAGGTGGTATAATTCAATCCTTTTTCAACCGCATATCGGGCCTGGAACATAGGAGCATATAGTATTTTTTCGATCACATCTGTATCAGGGGGAAGTGCCTCGCATTCCTGACTGATTCTCTCATCAACATCAACATAGGTCTGCACAATAATATCCGACTTCTTTTTAAAATAATGATAGAATGATCCTTTTGCTACCCCGGATGCATTACAGATATCATCTACGGTGGTATTATCATATCCCTTTTCAGAGAGAAGTCTCACCGCAGTATTATATATTTTCCTTCTGGTTTCAAGCGCCTGCAAATCACGGTCAGTTAAATTTCTCTTAGCATTCATATAATTCATAGAATAATTCCTTTATATATAGTAATATATGTTAATTCATTATAAGACATAGTATATCATAAAATATCTTACTATTGGTACATTGCTTGCGTGAAAATGTAATCAATGCTACTGTTAATAATTCAGAGTAACCTTTCACGAAAAGACAAGTCTGAGGATACCTCCTTTCTTACTCTTATTTATGGGGCGGAATGGAAAATTGCCGGGGATATAATTATGTTAGAAAGGCATTTGGGGTTTCAGGGTTGTCAGCACTATATCTATTATTTCGGAGATCCAGTCTGATGCGAAATGTTATGAAGGAGAAAAGCATCAAGGTTAAGTGCCGTAAGGTTAAAAGGCCGGGGAAGTAGATTTGATTAAGTAATATTAAATGCAGCGAACAATAGAAACGGCAGGCATTACGTTATCAATAAATAAGCAGCATAGTAAATCTTTCGTAATTATGCTATCTCTTTGTAGCTTCATGGTATAATGCTTTAGTAAAATAATTTAATAATGGCTGTCGCGGCACCAGCCTTAAAAAACAAGGAGGATTTATTTAGCAATGCAAGAAAAAACGAGCCCACAGATTTCTGTACCGTTTATGATTATAACCTGTCTTTTTGTAACCTGTTTACTGATAACCAATATCGTGGCAGGCCGACTGATTTATCTTTTTGGTATGAACCTCACTGCGGATCTGTTTTTGTTCCCCATCACCTATATTTTTGGCGATGTTTTAACAGAAGTATACGGTTTTAAAAAGGCGCGGCTGACTATTTGGTTGGGTTTTGCCGCCAATCTCTTAATGTCGGTATTCTTTATGATTATTATTACTCTGCCGTATCCGGAATTCTGGCAGCATAATAATGCTTATAATACCGTGCTGGGCTTTACTCCACGTCTGGTTGCAGCTTCATTGACAGCCTATTTTATAGGCGAATTTTCTAATTCCATCGTGCTTTCAAAAATGAAAATACTTACTCAAGGACGCCATTTATGGGCTAGAACCATAGGTTCAACCATAGTCGGTCAGGGTCTAGATACCTTCGTTTTCATGCTTATTGCCTTTAGCGGTTTATATTCCTGGCCGATTTTCTTCAGCATGGTTCTGGCTCAGTACCTGTGGAAGGTAGGCTATGAAGTCCTGGCTACCCCGTTAACCTATCTTTTTGTTGGATGGCTTAAAAAGAAAGAGGGGATTGATACCTTTGATAAGGATGTAAGCTATAATCCCTTCCAGCTGGGAATCAGAGAGCAGTCATAGGAAATTTCATTTAAAAGCGTGGTTTTCTTTTCGGAAAAAAACCACGCTTTTTTAATGTTGCTATTTATAGTTCCTCTTCATATTCGTTTTCAAAATGTTTCAGTACTTTAACTACCAATCCTGATAAGAAGATAACCCCAATTAAGTTGGGTATTATCATTAATCCATTAAACATATCAGCCAGAGCCCAGACCAGATCCACTTTAAGCGATGTACCGATAATTAAACAGATCAGGACCAATATTTGAAAGGGTCGAATTGCCGATTTGCCAAAGAGATAGCGTATATTTGATTCCGCAAAAAAGTACCACCCAATTATCGTAGATATGGCAAAAAAGAAAAGGGCGATTGCTAAAAAACCAGGTCCTACGGATTGACTCAGGCCTAAAGCAAAAGCCTCCTGGGTTAATTCTGCGCCAGTAATCGTGGTGTAATCAGCTCCACTTACCAATATTATTAGAGCCGTCATGGTGCAGACTATCCCAGTATCTATAAATACAGCTGTCATAGCCACCAATCCCTGATGAACCGGGTGCTTCACATCGGCAACAGCATGGGCATGAGGTGTACTTCCCAATCCAGCTTCATTTGAAAATATTCCACGAGCAATGCCATAGCGAAAGGCCTCTTTGATGGTTGCTCCTAAAACTCCACCACCGATAGCCTGTGGATTAAAGGCAGCAACAAATATGTTTCTAAAAGCCGGTATAATCTCTTCGAAGTTTAAAAAGAGTATAATCACTCCACCGAGCAGATAGAAAATGGCCATTATAGGAACCAGATATTCGGTAACCTTGCCAATTCGGGTAACTCCTCCTATAATCACCAGGGCTACGAATATAACCACTATTCCTCCCACTACAAAATTGGAGACTCCAAAGGCATAATTTACTGCTACTGCGATGGAATTAGATTGAACCATATTTCCCATAAAACCCAGTGCAAGGATGATAGCTACGGCAAAAAAGCCGGCCAGCCATTTCGAACCCAGGCCATAACGAAGATAATAAGCAGGACCACCGACCACCGCTCCATCCCTGGTAGTGCGAAATTCTTGGGCCAGTATGGCTTCGCCAAAGATAGTCGACATGCCAAAAAAAGCAGAAAGCCACATCCAGAATATTGCACCGGGTCCTCCTGAAGCTATCGCTGTAGCTACCCCAGCTAGATTACCGGTCCCTATTTGCGCTGCAACAGCTGTAGTTAGGGCCTGAAAAGATGTTAGCTCACCTTTTTCATCGGGTGAACGTTTTTTAAAGGCTCCCCCAAAAACCCTTTTAAACGCCTGTCCAAATTTCCTGACCTGGATTGCGCGAGTAATTATCGTATAATAGATCCCGGTTCCCAGTAAAACCACCAACATGATGGGGCCCCATAACACACTATTAATTGCCTCAATTATTTCCAAGGTCTAACCCCCACTCCAGTTTTAAATTAGTTTTTACATTGTAATCAAGAATATACTGAATGGGGGAGTTAATAGACATTAAGCCAGGGATGGTCATGAGTAACCGCTTGACACCCCGGATCATCAGACCACTTATCTTTCTACGTTCCAGATAGGAGGCTAATGTTTACCGGTGCCTTAATTACTTTTCTAAAATCCTGATGATATTACGCCAATCGGAACTTTACCATAGATTGTCTGATAATTAAGCTCTCCTTCACCGGTAATAACCAGATCCACCGTCCCGGTATCACATGTAAGGGAATATTTACATAATAGTATTACGATTCTTTTCAAAATGTTATAATTGTATTAAGTTGTATAATAATTAACACAGGAGTAGATAAATCCATGATGCTAAACAGGCAAGTCGATTTAAATCAACTGCTAGAGTTGCTGAGCGGAGTTCTGGATGAATTTGGTGGATTAATGGTGGTGGATAAAAAGGGATGTATTATCTATACCAGTGCTAAATTCTCCGAATACTTTTTTGGTCTTGGATTCTGGGAAGCGAGGGGACAGCGGGTAGAGGACCTCCTTCCTGACAGTGGTTGGGATCAAGTATTGGCCAATGGTTTACCCTGTACAGGCATGGTGTGGAACGTGAATGATCAGGAATTGCTGGCATCATGGTTACCAATTATTATTAATGGCAGATTACAAGCCGCAGTAGCAGTGGTGGGCATGCTGGTATTTCATAACATAGAAGAATTTATTGCACTGGCACGAGAAATAAGCGGTGACCGGGGTAAATTGGATTATTATCGAGAGGAAGTTAAACGGTTATGGGGAGCAAAGTATTCTTTTGACTCCATAATTGGTAATAGTCTGGCTATTGTAGAGGCGAAACGCCATGCCTGGGATATTGCTGCCACTCGTTCTCCGGTCTTGATCACCGGGGAGACCGGTACGGGTAAAGAACTCTTTGCCCATGCCATTCATCAGGATAGTCCTCATCGGGAAGGGCCTTTTATAGTTTTAAACTGTGCCGGGATACCTGATAGCCTAGTAGAATCAGAGCTTTTTGGTTATGAGGCCGGTGCATTTACCGGCGCCAGTCGTAATGGTAAACCGGGTAAGTTTGAGCTGGCTAATAATGGGAGTATCTTTTTAGATGAAATAAGCGAACTACCACTTAATACCCAGGCCAAGCTGCTGCGGGTTTTGCAGGAGCGAGAGGTACAGCGCATCGGAGGGTCCTCATCACTAAAGATAAATGCACGGGTTATTTCAGCTACTAATATGGATATAGAAGAGATGGTTAAAAAAGGGCTTTTCCGGGAGGATCTATTCTATCGTATCAATGTCTTTTCGGTAAAGGTACCCGCTCTGAGGGAACGCCTGGAGGATATACCTGTCCTCAGCGAAGATTTTATTAAAGGATTTAATGTAGAAGCGGGTACCAGAATAAGTGGTCTCAGTAAAGAAGCTTTATGTTTAATGATGAAATACGAATGGCCGGGCAATGTTAGAGAGCTGAAAAGCACCATAGAACGCGCCTGTCTGGATGCCAGGATGGGTTTGATTAAACCAGAAAATCTTTATTATATAAGGGATAGAATGAAGAATAAATCAGCCAATCATGAAAGCAGAACTCTAACTCTAAAAGAAGCTGTGATGAACACAGAGAGACAGTTAATTATTGAGACTTTGCAGAAAACCGGTGGTAATAAAAAGAAAGCCTGTGAATTGTTGGATATAAACCGCACTTCCTTCTATAAGCGGCTGAAGACACTGGATATTGATTATTGATAAAGAATGGGAAGTCGGTATGATATGCCTGGTAAAGAAGCCAGTTATGAATGGAGGAATTCGAGTGAGCGAAAGCAACTGGAAACATATAAAAAGGCAAACATTTCCAGAAATGCTTGACCAGGCTGTCCTTACTTTCGGTGGTCAGCCTTGCCAGTATTGGAGAACTGAAACAAATACAATAGCATCTTTAAATTATGCCCAGGTAGGGCGAATAATTAGAGAGCTTTCAGCCGGACTAATTTACCTGGATATACGCAAGCGGGATCGGGTAGCTATTATGAGCAATAGCTCTCCACAGTGGTTATGGGCAGATTTTTCTATATTAAATGCTGCAGCCATAACAGTAACTA
>DUSB01000056.1 GCA_012840625.1 Syntrophomonadaceae bacterium | reverse complement strand
TTTTTCATGCAAATCCTCCTTGCTCAAATATTGGGAATGGAATTGTTTTAAATAAATACTTCGTATTATGGCTGGTTACAGCTTCCGTAGCATGCTGCAGTAGCCTCACTTAATAGACTGGCCATTTTATAGACTGCAGCCAGCCCCAGATTATTGTCCTTTCGTGCTGCGCTCATACGCGAGTGAATTTTAACATCCAGAACAGCGGTTAGAGAATAATCCCCCACCGCTGGCAGGTGCCTGGACATTGCTTTGCCGGGGCTTAAAGGTCCTTTGCGGAGCTGAATCATGCCAATATCCTCACGAGGTCCTATTGCCGCATCTATGGCAATGATTTCCTGTTCTTGATTCACCGCCTGGATTCTATCCATAAAGGAAACCAGGTTTTTAGCATGAACAGGTTGCTCAAGTGTTCCGATCACAGTCAAAGACGGTATCTTATCTTGCAACATGGTACCCAATAAAGGTCCAAAGGTATCCAGCAGGTGTTTATCCGTGCCGATGCAAAGAAAAGCTGGAGCTTCCTCAGCCAGATAAAATAAATTCTGCAGGGCAAACTCAAAATCCCTTTGAAAATTTTCTTCTTGATAATGCGATCGAAACAGTATCACTTCATCAATCCCTAACGTATTTGCTCTAATGCTTTTTTCAGACTGTCAATAAATCTTTCGTTTTCTTCCTGGCTTCCTATCGTAACCCGTAAATAGGTGGGATAACCAAAGATATCACCAGTTCTTACAATAACACCCATTTGCAAAAGGTGCTGAAAGAGCTTTTTGCAATCTACTCCTGTATCAAAAAAGATAAAATTGGTATCGGTGGGAACGTATTGCAATCCCAGGGCTTCAAACTCTTTATATAGATATTGTTTGCCCGCTTCATTTAGTGCTAGGCTTCTATGGAGATGCTCCTGATCATCACAGGCTGCCAGAGCAGCTGTCTGGCCCAGGGCGTTGACATTAAAAGGTTCGGTTACTTTTTCTACAGCAGCAGCAATGGATGGATCGGTAATGGCATAACCAACCCGCAACCCGGCCAAACCATAGATCTTGGAAAAGGTGCGAAAAACAACTGCTTTTTTACCTGCCTGTACATAGGATAAACCGGAGATATAATCATTATTTTGCACATACTCATAATAAGCTTCGTCGAACATAAGCAGAATGTCATCCGGTACTTTTTGGACAAAAGAATCCAGTTCAGAAGCATCAACAATGGTTCCGGTTGGATTATTGGGATTGCATATAAAGATCATTTTGGTTTGCGGTGTAACAGCATCCAGCATAGCATCCAGATCATGTTTAAAATCTTTTAAGGGTACCTCTACACATTGGGCTCCCATCACTTTAGCCACAAACTCATATTCAGAAAAAGTTGGTCGGGCATAAATGATCTCATCTCCTGGATTTAAGAAGGTTTCAGCGAAGAGTTTTAACAATTCGTCAGAACCGTTGCCGATTAAAATCTGTTCTACATCTACATCCAGCTGATCAGCAAGCTTATTTTTTAGATAAAAACAGTTCGCATCTGGATAGATATGCAACTGGTCCAGCTGCTTTTTAACCGCTTCAATCGCCAAAGGTGAAGGCCCTAGAGGGTTTTCATTAGAAGCTAACTTGATAATATCATCAAGGCCCACTTCTCTTTTAACTTCATCAATAGGTTTCCCAGGCACATAGGGTTTCAGGGTAAATATTTCCGGCCGTGCCCGTTTTTGAATAAACTCATCCATTTATAGATAGCCCCTTTCCCGTTTACTATTTGTTATCTCTTGCATCAATAACCCGTCTGGCTTTTCCTGCTGTTCTTTCTATGCTATGGGGTTCAACCAGCTTTACCTTGGGGTTCAGAGATAAGGTTTTATATAATTGCAATTTAAATTCTTCTTCAATCGCTTCTAATTCAGCATAATTATCGGTAAAGGCCTTTTCACTAATTTCCACCTGAATTTCTAAATCGTCCAGAAAACCTTTTTTGTAGCGAATAATCTGGTAATGGGGAGCCAGTCCAGCAACATTTACAATAACACTCTCAATCTGCGAAGGGAATACATTAACACCGCGTATGACCATCATATCATCTGTGCGTCCGGTAATTTTAGCCAGCCGCGCAGTGGTACGACCGCAATCACAGGGTTCCAGGGTTAGACTGGATATGTCTTTGGTACGATAGCGGATTACAGGAATGGCTTCTTTGGTAAGGGTAGTGATGACTACTTCGCCACTTTGTCCTATTGGTACGGGCTGCAGGGTATCGGGATCAACAATTTCTACAATATAGTGATCCTCGGCCACATGCTGCCCACACAGCAGGTAACATTCTCCTGAAAAGCCTGGACCGCCAATTTCGCTCAGGCCATAATTATCTGTTGCCAGCATTCCCCACCGATCCTGTATTTCCCGGCGGTATTCTTCAGAAAAAGCTTCCCCCCCAAATAAACCGATGCGAATATCTAAATCGTTTTTGGGGTCAATACCAGCCTGCATGGCTAGTTCGGACAGATGCAGGGCATAGGTAGGTGTGCTCACCAGTACCGTGGATCCGAAATCTTTCATAACCATGAGCTGCTTTTCAGAGTTTCCCCCTGAAATGGGGATGACGGTGGCTCCTACACGTTCCAGACCATACTGCAGTCCATGCGCACCGGTAAACAAGCCATAACCAAAGGCAATCTGAGCCACATCATTGTTATCTACCCCGGTCATCGATACCATCCTGGCGACCATTTCCGTCCAATTTTCCAGATCATTACGAGTACAACCGACCACGGTAAGTTTTCCGGTGGTGCCCGATGAGGCATGCAAACGAATGATATCACGATTAGGCACACAAAACATCCCAAAGGGATAGTGGTTCCTGAAGTCTTCTTTATCTGTTAAAGGTAGTTTGCTCAATTCAGATAAATTTTTTAAATCTCCCGGTTGAAAGCCTAGCGCGTCAAATCTTTCTCGATACAAAGGCGATTTTTCATATACATAGGCCAGCATACGCTGTAGCCGCTCTAACTGCAATTTTTCCAGCTCTTCCCGGGGCATACATTCCATTTCTTTATTCCAGATCGGCATAATTCCTCTCCTCTTCCCTGATATCTGGATGGATATATGGCGGCTGAACAAAGGAAAAAGGCCTTTTGTATCTTGCTAAGGTTTAGCAAGTTTCGCAAAGGCCCTGATATTATCTATTACTGCACTCCACTCCATCCTCCCATGCTTACCACTATGAAGTACGATCTATTTCCTCAATAATTGTTCTATGTAGGGAGGCAGACAAAAAGCTGCCCGGTGAATTTCCCTATTATAATATTGTAACCCAGATATCATGGTGCTGTCATCAATGATTTTAGATGGATCATATTTTTTGCTGCCAGCAGTAAAGGACCACGGACCTGCCACATAAGTTGGTACTGAACCCAAATATACCCGGGCAATTGGATAAACTGCTCTAATGTTCCGATAAATGGATTGAAAAATATCTTGATAAAAGAGGGGCGATTCAGATTGTGCTATCATCATACCATCCTCGGCCAAAATCCGGCTGATGTTCTGGTAAAAGTCCAGACTGTATAATCCTACTG
>DUSB01000055.1 GCA_012840625.1 Syntrophomonadaceae bacterium | reverse complement strand
TAGTCAAACCAGGGAGTTCTTACCATACGAGGTTCATCCTCTTCTTCGTAACCCAGAGCGCCCTCCACCGCATATCCCACACAATCAACCAATCTTACTTTCAGGGATATTCCGCTCCTGGTAACGATTTCTATCGCCTCGTTGGGTACGAACTTGGGTTCTGTAGTAGTGATTGTCTTTCCGGCGCCGCTTTGTGGGAGCTCGTCAATGGCACGTTCCTTTTCATAAACGTCATCAATATTGGGAAGAACCATGAGTTCCATAAAACGCTTGATGAAAGTTGATTTGCCCGTCCGAACGGGACCTACGAGTCCCAGATAAATATCGCCACCTGTTCTTTCAGCGATATCACTTAAAATATGATTTCCATCCACTGCTCTTTTTCCCTCCCTCGGATACAGACTTTACAAGGCACCCTCCCTCCGCAATAAGGATACCCCTGTCATTCACGTTGTCGTGCTTATAACAGTACAAATATATTTAACCGTCGACGTTAATATAACCAGAAAAGAAAAAAAGTGTGATTTTTACCACACTTTTTTCCATAAATTCATTTCTATATAAGCTTTATTACCATTCAAATAAGTCCATAACGTTTTCTTCAATTTCATGTTTACGGCGTCGATTCATGAGCTGAGATACCTCGCCTCTGGCATCATAACCTTTATAAAGGATTTTATAGCAGCCATTGGTAATCGGCATCTCAACTCCCAGCCGGGAAGCCTGATTATAAACGACTCTGGTGGTATGGGCACCTTCCACCACCATACCTATAGAATCCAGGGTTTCCTCCAGGCTCTTACCCTGACCAATCAGTTCGCCGGCACGTCGATTTCTGGAATAGCGGCTGCCGCAGGTTACAATCAGATCACCCATTCCACTCAGCCCGGAAAAGGTTCTCTCATTACCTCCCATCTTTACACCGATGCGGGTCATCTCTGCTAACCCCCTGGTCATTAACGCCGCTACCGTATTATCTCCATAACCTAAAGCTATTACAATACCGGTAGCCAGGGCGATGATGTTTTTCAGGGCTCCCCCCAATTCAACCCCGGCAACGTCAGGGTTGGTGTATACACGTAAGGATTCTGACATGAAATAATCCTGTACCGCAAAGGCGGTTTTACTATTATAGGCAGCGGCTGTAATAGCAGTAGGAACCTCCCGCGCCACCTCTTCTGCATGAGAGGGTCCGGATAAAACTGCATATTGAGCTCGAATTTCGGGCCCCAGAACCTCTTCTACCACCCTGCTTAAACGCATCCCTGATGATATTTCCAATCCTTTGGCTGTGTTTACCAAATACATATCAGGCTTTAGATAAGGCTTTAACTGCCCCAGTACACTCCGCATTGGCTGGGCCGGGACCGATAGGACAACCATCGTAGCACCTTCCACCGCCTGGGCCAGATCAGTGGTAGGTTTAACCTGCGGCGGGATGGTAACGCCCGGCAGATAGTTTTTATTCTCCCTGCTTTTTTGCATTGATTCTATGTCATCCTCAGGCCGACCCCAAAGGTTGATATGGTTTATGTTCTTGGATAAAGAAATAGCCAGTGCTGTCCCCCAGCTACCGGCCCCTAAAACGGCTACTTTGTTCATTTCTGCTTCGCCTCCGCAAGACAATTAATAACTCTTTTTGCGATCAGTTAAACGTGGTTCGACTCCTGCACGCAAGCGTTTAATATTATCCTGATGACCATATATCACCACAGCAGCCAGGGCAAGACTCATCCAAAAATAGCTCATTTCCTGTTGCATGGCTAAAACCGCCAGGGGAAAAATAGCCGCCACAGTGATAGAGGCCAGGGAAACATAGCGAGTAAAAGCAAGCACCAGGAGAAAGATCCCCAGCAGCAAAAGACCCACTTTGGGCATCAAAAAGAAGGCGATTCCGCCCGAAGCTGCTACGCCTTTACCACCTTTAAAATCTAGAAAAATAGTGTAGCAGTGCCCTAAAACCGCAGCAACTGCACAGGCAGCTGCCATAGCAGGTCCTCCAACGGTTAAGCCCAACCAGGCAGCAACAATGCCTTTGCCCAGGTCACCCGTCAGAGCCAGCGCGGCTGCGGTTGGTCCCATGACGCGTAAAACATTGGTGGCTCCTACATTACCGCTACCCTGCAAACGGATATCGGCTCCCCCCATCCTTTTACTGATCAGATAGGCAAAAGGTATGGCTCCAATAAAATAACATAACATTAACATTCCAACCCATTGCATGGACTCTCCCCTCCACTAGCTTACTTTAATCAGCATTACTGTTACGCTTGCGCACTAATAAATGAATAGGTGTCCCTTCAAAACCAAAATTCTCCCGTAAAACGTTTTCCAAGTAGCGCAAATAAGAGAAATGCACTCCTTCTGGTTCATTACTAAAAAAGACAAAGGTAGGGGGTGCGGTGCGCACCTGAGTACTATAATATATTTTGATGCGTTTTTTTCCTCCCCCCGGAAGAGGATTGAGCAGCATGGCTTCATTGATAACTTTGTTGAGTTCAGATGTTGGTACACGACGATAATGCTGCTCATTAACAAAGTCAACCATTTCCAGGACTTTGTAAATCCTTTTTTTCGTCAGTGCAGAAATATATAAAATGGGGCTGTAAGCTAAAAACATTAATTCCTGACGAATGGCATGATCAAATTGATGCATGGTATGACCATCTTTTTCCACTACATCCCATTTATTCACTACAATTATATTGGCTTTTCCCTGCTCATGAACATAGCCGGCAATCCTTTTATCCTGTTCGGTAATTCCTGTAGTAGCATCCAGCATGATCAGTACCACATCCGCACGGTCAATGCTGCGTAAGGAACGAATCACACTGTATTTTTCGATGCTTTCTTTTATTTTGGCTTTGCGCCGAATTCCTGCTGTATCAATTAATATGTATTTTTGCCCTTCATACTCAAAAGGGGTATCAATGCTATCCCGGGTGGTACCCGGTATATCACTAACAATAACCCGCTCCTGACCCAAGAAGGCATTGACCAATGATGATTTACCAACATTAGGTCTGCCTACAATAGCGATTTTTACTGCATCTGGGTCTTCTTCGTATTCCCGGGGATCTTTAAAATGAGCGATGACAGCATCCAGCAGTTCATCGGTATTCATACCATGCATGGCTGATACCGGAATGGGTTCCCCCAGCCCCAGACGATAAAATTCAAAATGATCGGCCTGTTCGGTAAACTGCTCCACCTTGTTAGCAGCAAGCACAATAGGCTTTTTGCTTTTACGCAGCATATTGGCAACCTGCTCATCTTCCGCGGTAATTCCTTCCCTGGTGTCAAGCACAAAAATAATGACATCCGCTTCTTCGATGGCCAGTTCAGCCTGCAGCTTAACTTCACGACTAAACAATTCGCCCTCATCAAAACGAATGCCTCCGGTATCAATGATGATAAAATCCCTTCCAGACCAATCTGTTTCATCGTACAGGCGGTCACGGGTAATGCCGGGAATATCTTCAACAATAGCTTTTCGCTGGCCAACCAGGCGATTAAAAAGGGTAGATTTACCGACGTTAGGTCGTCCTACGATCGCAACTACCGGTTTGGACATACATTTTTCCTCCAACAAGCCATTCAATCATTTAATTCATTTATCCATTATCTATCAAAACCGGGCTATTAGCAAGTTAAAGAGCCAGAACGCACTCTTGCTAAAAGTTGTTTTTAAATCTTTGTACCTGCCCGCATATAAAGTCAAAATTCAACTGCAGCAGAGCTACTGCTAAACGCTGACAGAACTCAAGCAGGAATGGGATACGGGCCAGACGATGCAGCAGAAAAAGCCAATATTCTCCCCGGGTGCGAATGGTTTGTACCGCCAGATATTCATCGGCCGGATGAAAGATTTCCGCCAGCTGCTGTATTGATTTTTCTGCCATAGTCACATCATAGCCTACTCCCAGAATATAGACTTTATTACCCCATTCATCAATACCCACCAGCAAGGGCTGACCGTGTTCTTCTATGGATAGGCTGCCTAAAAACGGAATGTCTTTTATTTGGGAAGGGATGATGGAATGCAGATACCATTGAGCTGCAATCAAGGGATGATAGACGCCCTGGGTACCAATAAACAAAATATTCATGGACATTATACAGCTACATGGCGAAGATAGGCCTGGACTTCTTCTACCAGCTTGACCAGATGATAAAAAGCTTTTTGCGTACCCCAGATTACGATAGGGCGTCCCAGAAATTCTATCTGCAGCCTTCGGGAGATAAAACCACCGATTTTCATGCTCCAATTCACGTGGCTCATACAATTAACGGGCAGGATTGCTGTGGATTGACCTAGCAGCGCAGCTACTCCGGTAAGAATGGCATTGTAACGATCCCCCATGCTTTTTTTCCCCAGAATATAAACATCATTATCCCATTCATCTTTTCCCATATAGCGAATGGTGCCAAAGTCAGCCTCGCTGGTTTTATCATAATAGGGCAACTCGTTTAATTCCCGTGCTGAAGGAATCCGGTCTTTCCGCAACATACCCAGATGAATGGCAGCAGCCGTAACTGAAGAATGTGAACCGCCAAAACAATGATATATAATAACCATACCAGCACCATCCTCCTATTTTGGTTCAAAGTCCGCACAGAACCTAATGTTTACTTATAAAATAAACCCCGTTTTCCAAATCATGCACCAAACCTCCCAGGGTACGAGCCAGTAGCAGGCTAACCCTGTTTTGTTCTTCTACACTGCTGACGCAAAACACTGGACAGCCTCCCCCCCGCACCTTGTCGGGATACAGGGTTACAATGGCCAGAATTATCTCTCGTAGTGCAGTATCCATTAATCGGCCGCCTTTCTGCCCAGATAAGAAGATAAAGTGCTTCCCTGAGCTGATTCCAGTACCGGCACTTTTTCTACAATCTGGCGCAGGTACTGTATATCGGGTTCATTGGCTACAATAAATAAAGCATAGTAGCCCTTATCAACCTGCTTGCGAATCATAGGCATTAATTCTGTTTCTGCGATGTCAACCTTGGTACCAAGAATGGAAACCACATCATGCAGTATTGCCATGCGCTGTCCAGGTGCATGCAAGGTTAAGCGAGCATTATCATCTTTAGGATGAAGAATTAAACCCATACCTTCGGCCATAATCTTCTCCCGGGTCGATTCTAAACCTACGTTCATTATCACTACATCATCAACCATTAATAGTGATTTCTGAAAATGGATATGGCCTTCTTCAATATCAACTACATCCCCCAAAACCATCCCGCGCATCAAAGTCATAGAAGCGAAAATGGCCATGAAAGCAACGGGAATAGCCCAAAATTTAATTAAATGATAGGCTCCTGAGCTTAGCAGGGCTGTAAAAATGCACAGATAATTGCGCGCCTCAAACACCCTGGCAATCCCTTCAATGTAATCTGTCCCACGGGGAATCAGTTTTGTTTCCTCTAATTTGTTTAGTGTTTCCCGCTCAATATTGCGTACATCCCTGAATTGTTGGGCAGCCAGCGTTAAAAAGGTGACTGCTACGTAATCGGGCTTGGCAATAGCAGGAACTGCCACCGCCCCCAGTGCTGCAGCAATAAAACCCAGAGCCAAATGAGTTACATGCCCATGTGGATAGGTAGGATAATGACGATAGTCATTACGCAGCATCAACCAGCGAGCAACAAATCCGGCTACCAAACCGAATAATATTGTTATACCGTATTCCTGCATATTATTTCAGCGTATTCCTGTTTATCAAATAATAAGCACCGCCGGCCAAACCTGCCACAAGGAGCAGAGTTATAAGGATGCTTCCTGCACGCTGGTTGTTTTGTTCAAGGGGTTTGCGTGCCGGTTCCTGCCTGGTCCCGGCTGCTGCTGTATTTACTCCAAAAACTTCGGGCAGGGTCTGTGCGAACATAGCAACCCCTTTTTGTGCTTCTTCCTTACTATTGGTATGAGCTCCTACTTCAACCAGCACCGACCTTGGACTTAGATCCTGGTTATAATCACCTTTACCAATATAGATTCCATTTGAAAGACCAGGAGTCTGTTTATCCATAGCTGCTTTAAGGCTTTTAGCAAATTCCAGATTGCTTTTCATATTGGGATTCTGCCGCCCCAGCACCAGCTTAACTTTGGTTACATCCTCTCCTTTAAGATTAGTCTTATAAACATCAGCAGGAACGGCATCACGGTGTACATCAATTATGGCATCCGGTCCTTTTTGCAAAAGGTTGACCGCGGTTTTGCGGGAACGATGGTAGGCATTGACATCGTGAGGATCATGCCGGTTATCACTGTGTACCACATTAAAACCCATTTTTTTCAGCTGTACTGTCAGGGTCTGTCCTACATCATAGATGCCGCCATTTCCCCTGATGCTTTCCTTCCCATCTGATGGTACATAGGATTCGTCACTATGGGTATGATAGATGGCGATGGTAGGCTGTTTTTTGTTCTGTGCAGCCGGTACGGCATGGCGGAACAAATCAAAGCCCAGAATGCCTTTGCGATTCCAGGGACGTGAAAGCTTTTCCTTGCCCTCATATTCGCAAAAAGCCTGAAATCCCTCAAGTTTGACCACTTTATACCTTGCATTATCGGCAGTAATATAAATGTCGCCAGTGCTGACCTGGTGCGCGGTTCTATGAATCACTTCATCTTTTTCATTAATCAAGGTAAAATAGCGTCCTCCTTGCAGCTCATTATGGGCATAAACCACAGGTGTATAAACGCTCAGGCAGATCAAAGAAAAAAGAATCGCAATCAAAAACTTACGCATGATCGTCCTCCTTTTCATCCTGCTCTTCCGTTCCCATGACTTTATCTACATATTCGTTTAGTTCTTCTAACCAGGGCTTCTGTGCTGGCTCAGGTTCAGGTTCTCTTAACTGACTAATAAGCTCTTCCGGACGTCCTTTTGTACGTGGTCCACCCTGCAGTCGTTCCAAACCTTCGCCGATGAATTCTGCCAGCAGTACCGCCAAAATCCCGGCCAGGATCAGGGAATCAAAAGCTCCCGCCCCACCTATATGAACGGTGCCGGCAATACCGGTTCGGCCTAGGTAAACCAGCTGGCCTATGTCCAGGGCAAAAACACCCATTACCGCAGCAAAAAAGGCGCCCCGTCTGGAACGACCAGCCAGATAACCTACAATACCGGCAGCAATGGGATAAATATAGATGGGATCAATAAACATAGTCTCTGGTTCCGACCCCAAAAACCGCGCCGCCAGAAATAGAACCAATGCGGTTACGGCAGCAGCAATCAAGCCTCTTATTTTCTCATAGTTGGTACCGGCTCCTAGCAAGACATAAACCGCCAGAATAACTGCTATACTACCGCCTACATTGACTGTTATGCGCGGTCCCAAGGGTATGTCGATAAAACTGCCCACGATAATAGCAGCAATAATGGCCAGAGCCGCTTTGTCTGATAAACGCATGCGATCCAAGACCCGGTGGGCAACACCAAAATAAATTAAGATTGAAACCACCAACAATGCGATTATACCCGCAGGAAAATTTACCATGCTTTTTAATCACCCTTTCTGTCCATTTTGTCTTTAGCTTTCCCGCAGGAATAAGGTTTATGTAAAATGAATTCTGCTACGTTTTCTTTTTAAACAAAAAAAATATGCCCCCATCCAGGACATATTCATTCCCATTATCTATAAAGTTTCTGAGACACGAGACACGGGGATGGTCATTCTGTCTCACTCCTTTGGAAAAGCTAAGCGGGGTAACCCATAATTTCTACCATCAAGAGTGAGACAGAATGACCGTCCCCGTGTCTCACAGAAGCCTGGAGCTTATGACCGTGCTGCCCACATACCGGGGTCAATCCCCCGCATACGCAGCCATTCAGCCGTATGGCCAAAAATGAGTACCGGTATTTGCTGCAGCTCACTGGTGTTCACTGAACCTGTCATCAGATAAATGGCTTTTAAATGGTACAGAAATTGATCGATGGTTTCATCCAAGACATCGATACCATGTTCGAGCAGGACTTTAAGAAACCATCCGCTAATTCCGATAAGATCGGCGCCTAAAGCCAGGGCTCGAGCCACATCCATAGCACTGCGTATTCCACCTGAAGCAATAATATCTATGGGAAGGCCCAGCGACTTGACTTCCGCTAGGCTGATTGCGGTGGGAATCCCCCATTCCTCCAAATGGTCATCAAACAAGCCGCAGCGTTGATTCTCAATCGCCAGGAAGTTTGTACCACCCTGACCTCCAATATCAACCCTGGTAACCCCAGCAGCATAGAGCCTGACAACGGCTTCACGGCTGAGACCAAAACCTACCTCTTTAACAATAACCGGCACCGGACAGGCATCTACAATACGGCTTATCTGATCAATCATACCTTTGAAGGAACGGTCACCTTCCTGCATGGCCAGTTCCTGCGGTACATTAAGATGCAGCTGCAGAGCATCAGCTTCAATCATCTTAACCGCTTGCAGGGCATATTGGGTGCTGCTCATGGCACCAACATTGGCCAGTACAACACCATCGGGACACGATTCCCTCACCACGGTAAAACTATCACGCAATCCCGGATCTTCTAAGGCAACCGTTTGGGAACCCACCGCCATGGCCATGCCATATTTATCCGCCAGGTAAGCGAAAAAATTGTTTATTCTATGCGCCTGCGGTGTTCCTCCGGTGACGGCATTAATAATAACGGGGCATTGCAGATCTTTGCCCAGAAAAGAAACCGACAGATCGATGCTGGCTAGATCCAACTCTGGTACAGCCTGATGAATGAGATGTATGTCTGCAAAACCGGTTTCAACCGGTCCATCAGCTGTTTTAGCTGCAATGGATAAATGTTCAGTTTTACGCTGATTTCGTATCATAAATATCTCCCCGCTATCTGATTGGCAGCTTTTAATGCCTCCAAATCATTTACATTAAAGAATATTTCTTCCACCTTGCCAAAAGGCTGAATCACTTCTTCTGTTAACCTGAGCGCATGAAGTTCTTCAAAGATTCGCACCAACTTAAAACGCTGGTTTTCCAAATTATACTCAAAAACAGGCAAAGCCTGACGATGATACGCTGCAGCCAGCGGCTGCAGATGGGAGTCAATCAATGGTACTACCGTATCATAACCCTCCAGCCGGTTGACCATATACTTAATTAGTTCTGCGGGAATAAAGGGCATATCGCAGCCCAGTATAAACACTTCATTATAGCTGGCATGATACAGGGCGGAATGCACTCCAGCCACTGGTCCCATCCTGCTATAGAGATCTTTGTAGACAGGAAGGCCTGTATGCTCAAATAAATGAGGATCATTGGATATGATGATAAGCTCTGCAAAAAGTGGGCTCATCTTTTTTATCATATGGTTGAGAATGGTTTCTCCTTTAATCTTTACAAAAGCCTTATTCATCCGCATCCTGGTGCTGCGTCCACCTGCCATGATAATTCCTGTTGCCTGCACGTTCCATCTTCCTCCATATAATGATGCGGCTTATCAACATAGGAAAAGGCTGTCCTTGGACAGCCTATTCATCCATTGAACAAAGTCCAGATTGAGCTGCTGCACAGCCCCTGCAAGCATTAGAGGGCTCTTTTCTACCACTGGTAGTACTAAACGAAGAAAGTTTCTTTTTCAACTGGCTTGATCCACAGGCCGAACACCGAATTTCATCCTTCTTACTGCTTGATACCAGTACGTCGAATTCGTTTCCACATTGGCTACAAACAAATTCGAAGATCGGCATTTATACCCCTCCTGTTTTTTTAAAAATCCTCTTCCTCGTCCTGATGCTCAAGATATTCCTGTACTTCCATATCTTCCTCTTCTTCTTGCGCCTCTTTAAGTGATAAGCCAATACGTTTTCGTTCCGGATCAATAGATAAAATTTTAATCTTAATTATTTCTCCTACACTAACTACATCCTCCGGTTTTTCCACCCGATAATCGGCCAGTTGAGAAATATGTACCAGGCCATCTACGCCCGGTTCAATTTCAACAAAGGCTCCAAAGGGTGCCAAACGTACTACCTTACCTTCAATAATATCGCCTTCATTATATTTCTCCAGGACGATTTCCCAGGGGCTCTTTAAGAGCTTCTTGCGGCTAAGTGAAACACGTTCCCTCTCCCGATCCAAAGCCAGAATATAAACATCCAGCTCTTCGCCTTCTGTAAGCACACTGGAAGGATGATCAATACGGACGTGATCAATTTCAGATACATGAAGCAGACCTTCAAATCCACCCAGGTCAATAAAGGCACCATAATCAACGATACGCTTAATTTTTCCCCTGATGGTCTGACCTTCTTCAACGTTTTCCCAGAATTGTTCTTTCAGGCGTTTTTTCTCCTCCGCCACTAGCTCTTTGCGAGAAAGGACGATCTGTGAACCACGCTTTTTATGGCGATTGTATTCAATAATCTTGAACTGAAAATCTTTGCCTACATAGTCATCCAGGTTTTTCACATAACCGTCTTCGACATGGGAGGCAGGGAGAAAACCAATGACACCCACATCAACTAGCAGACCGCCTTTGACACTTTCTACCACGGTACCATCCAGGACTTTCCCCTGTTTAAAATCCTCTTCCAGTTGATCCATTAGTTTTTTGTTGTCAACTTTCTTTTTGGATAGAAGTATGGTACCATCATCATCCCATTTAAGTACCAGGACTTCAAGTTCCTGCCCTACTTCTACCAGTTCGTCAGCTGACTCAATATCTTTCCTGTTCGATAGTTCTCTAAGAGGGATAATTCCTTCGGATTTACCTCCTACATCAACCATCACTTCATCATCCAAAACTTGTATAACGGTTCCTTTGACTATATCACCCCGATTCGGCATAGCCAGATCTGCCATTTCAGCTTCTAGTTTGACGAAAGTTTCCATGGTTTCCTGATTGCTTTCCTCTACCGTTTTCTGAGCGGTTTCCTCTACCGTTTCCTGATTGCTTTCCTCTACCGTTTTCTGAGCGGTTTCCTCTGTCGTTTCCTGAACAGTTTCCTTTGCCGTTTCCTGAACTATTTCCTCTGTCGTTTTCTGAGCGGTTTCCTCTACCTTGTCTTGCTCCATATCCTGATTAACTTCTTGATTTTGCTCCTGCGGAGCTCCCTCATCATAATGAGTCATCCTGTTTACGACCTCCTTAATGATCCAATCCGGAGTAGAAGCTCCTGCAGTTATGCCAACTCTTTGGGCTCCCCTCAGGTAGCCAGTATTCAAATCCGATACATCCTGAATTAGAATGGTCTTTACTCCGGTATTTTTGCATTCTTGAACCAGGGTTTGGGTATTGGAACTGGTTCGATCTCCAATGACAATCATCAGGTCCACCTGACGACATACCTTAATGGCCGCTTCTTGACGTTTGCGGCTTGCTGAACAAATAGTATTAAAGGATCTTACTTCATCTGCCTTGTGTATTAATTCCTTAATAACTTCAAAATAATGCTCCTGGTTTTTAGTTGTTTGAGATATCACCCCAAGTTTTTTTACTGCAGCCATTTCGCGAGCCTGGTTTATATCGGCTACGACAAGTGCCTGATTGTCGCACCACCCGAGGATCCCCTGCACTTCCGGGTGATCCCGGTCTCCAAATATCACAACTTCATAGCCTTCACCTCTTAATAATTGAGCCAGTTCCTGCACCCTTTTTACAAGGGGACAAGTAGCATCTTTAAACTTTAGTTTTTTCCTGTTAAGCTCGCTAATGACCTGGGGGCGAACCCCATGGGATCTTATTATCACTCCACCTGCATCAAGCTCATCTAGATCTTTTACAGATGTAATAGATCGATTGCGTAAATCCTGCACTACGGCCTGATTATGTACCAGAGGGCCGAGAGTATACCAGGATTGATCTTCCTGCGAAGCCTGTAAAGCCATATTATAGGCTCTGCGTACACCACCACAAAATCCTGCGTACTCAGCAATAATGATTTCCACACCACGCACCTCGCAGTTTATACATAACTTCTTCTCCTAGCTGGCAATTCCTTCTTTATACTCATGAAAGTTCTTTTATTTTCGTCATTATTCCTGCACTTAATTCTTTCATCATCGCTGAGTTAACCCGGCGTTTTTTTTCTACATAAATGGGCTCACCTATGCGAACTATAAAGGGGCTAAACCAACCAAAGGGTATGGTTCTATTGGTGCCAATACAGGCTACCGGTACTACAGGAGTACCAGATTTTAAAGCCAGCATGGCTACGCCAGATTGCGCCTCCAGATCCACTCCGGCTTTGTTTCGTTCTCCCTCGGGGAAAATGCCGACTACTTCACCCTGTTCAAGTAAAGCCAGAGCATGTCGAATCGCAGTTCGATCTGCACTGCCTCGTTTAACGGGAAAAGCATATAGTACCTTTAATAGGCTACCCAAAAAAGGCTTATCGAATAACTCGCTTTTAGCCATAAAGTGTACCGGTCGGCGCAGTGAAATGGCTACTACGATTGGATCCCAATTGCTGACATGATTGGCGGCCACAATAACTGGTCCTTCCGACGGTAGGTTATGGGAACCCTCTACCTTGATCCCCAGAATGTACATAAATATCTTAACAATAAAATGCAAAATTCTATATAGCATGCCCACCCTCCTCAATAATAGTGAGGATCTGGGCACAGACTTCTTCGATCGATAAACCTGTAGTATCAATTACAATCGAATCAGGAAGAATTTTTAAGGCCCCTGTTTCTCGTTCCATATCCATCCTGTCTCGCTGAATGATATCCTGGCGAATCGATTCTATGTCTACCTGATATCCCTGATTGATCAAGTCAAGTTGTCTCCTTGCCACCCGTTCTTCCAAACTGGCGGTAAGAAAAAATTTGAAATCTGCATCAGGTAAGACCCGCTCTCCTATGTCGCGTCCATCTACCACTACATCAAGATGCTGCGCCATTTGCTGCTGTGCTTTAACCATGACTTCACGCACCTGCGTTTGAGCAGCGACGATGGAAACAGCAGCACTGACCTCTGGAGAACGAATGACACTGGTCACATCGTATCCATTGCATATAATGCGTTGTTGTTCTGGAGTAAATTGGAATTGGATATCAATGGAATGGGCAAGCGCGGTAAGAGCCTGGGTATCGTTAAGATCTATCCCTTTTTGCATAGCATTCCAAGTGAGAGCTCTATACATAGCTCCAGTATCAATGTAAGTAAATCGTAATTGTTTGGCAATCCGTTTAGCAACTGTACTTTTTCCTGCTCCAGCAGGACCATCGATAGCAATCTTCATTCAACTACCCACCTGGTTATACTTCATTTTATTTTAACACATGCCTGACCTGCTTTAAAGAATAGGACCAAAAACAATATCTATTTAAAGAACCGGGTCAGCATACTGCTAATGCCACCAAGGTCCAATCCGATCACAATCATAAGCAAGAGAATAAGCAGCCCCAGCAGATTATTTTTCAATCTCTTTTCTTCAAGCTTTTTTTCATCAGACCACTTC
>DUSB01000054.1 GCA_012840625.1 Syntrophomonadaceae bacterium | reverse complement strand
TATTGATGCTTTAGATGGTTTCGACTTTTTCCAGGCATGCTTCTAATTCTTCCAGACTGGAAGATAGAAAAACGATTTCATCAGCACCGCAGTTGGCACAGGCGTTTTCATAATTATGATAGGCAATAGGGATGATATAACCCCGATAACTGATAATAAAAAAACTGGGTTCCAAGGATCTTCCTCCTATAATCTTCTTCGCTATAATGTTAAACTTCCCTTTTTTAATAAAAACATGCATGCTGCTGTCCTGAAGGCCAGTTTTTTCTTTATTTCACCGCCGCATAGTTTTTATAAAATAGATCTTGAAGGTAGATTTCTGGAGTGGTATAATGTCCGTATTGTGTAGAAAATAATCCGCCCTGCATAGACAGGGGTGGTGATGACAGCGATGAAAGATTCAAAAAAATTTTTTATTGTCAGGGAAGATATGCTGCCAGCCTCTATTCTCAAAACAGCCCGGGTTAAAGAAATGCTGGCTGCAGGTGAGGCGGATAATATTCAGGAGGCAGTAGATGAACTGGGTATGGCGCGCAGCACCTATTATAAATATAAAGATGGCGTATTCCCTTTTTTCAATGCGGATAGCATGAATATTTTAAATCTTTCCTTGCTCCTGCAGAATCATTCAGGGGTGCTTTCGGCGGTCCTGAACTGTGTAGCTTCTTTGCGGGGTAACATCTTAACCATTAATCAAAATCTACCATTACATGACGTAGCCCAGGTAACCCTATCCGTTAATGTAGAGGAAATGGATGTACCGGTGAACCATTTCCTTGCTGAGCTGCGGCATATTAGTGGTGTGATCAATGCAGAAATCGTAGGTAAAAGCTAGATCATCAGGGAGGTAAAAAAATGAACATAGCAGTATTGGGATGCGGAACCGTTGGCGCTGGAGTCATTAAATTACTTATGCAGAACAGAGAGGCCATCAGTAAAAGAGCAGGTGAAGAAATCAATGTTAAAAAAGTACTGGAAAAAGATAAAGATAAATGCCGCCGTTTAGGTTTGCCAGAAGAATCTATCTGTACCAACTATGCGGAAATAGTGGATGATCCCGACATAGATATAGTGGTAGAATTGATTGGCGGGATCGATCCCGCTTTTACGTTTATCCTTGAAGCTATGCAGAAAGGCAAGCATGTAGTAACTGCAAATAAGGATCTAATTGCTCTCAAGGGTAGACAGATCTTTGATACTGCCGAGAAGATGCAAGTAGATTTTGCCTTTGAAGCCAGTGTGGGAGGCGGAATTCCTATTATTTTGCCCATGAAACAATCACTGGCCGGCAACCAGGTGCAGGAAGTAATTGGCATTCTCAATGGGACCACCAATTACATTCTCAGCAAAATGAGCCAGGAAGGCCGTGATTTTGATGAAGTCCTGCGCGAGGCACAGGAGCTGGGTTATGCAGAAGCAGACCCCAGCTCTGACGTAGGAGGTTTGGATGCCGCCCGTAAAATTGCTATCCTGGCCTCGATTGCCTTTAACAGCCGGGTTACCCTGGATGATGTATACGTAGAGGGCATTACTTCCATTACTGCCCGCGACATACAATACGCCAAAGAACTGGGCTACGTGGTCAAACTACTGGCTATCGCCAGTGAAGAAGAGGGCAAAATTCAAAGCCGGGTTCATCCTGCCTTTATCCCCTTGACTCACCCCCTGGCAGCGGTGAATGATGTTTTTAATGCCGTTTTTGTTCGTGGTGACGCAGTAGGCGAAATCATGCTTTTTGGTCGCGGAGCGGGAGAAATGCCCACCGCTTCGGCTGTGGTAGGAGATATTATTGATATATCCCGCAACAAAGTACATGATTGCCATGCCAGAATCGGCTGTACATGTTATGAGGAAAAAGAGATTCTACCCATTCACGAACTGAGTTCTCAGTTTTATATCCGCATGACGGTCAAAGATCGCCCCGGTGTTCTGGCCAGCATTGCCGGTGTGTTTGGCAATAATGATGTAAGCATAGAATCTGTTATTCAGAAAAGCAGTGATGAGGGTAAGGCGGAGTTGATCCTGATTACTCATTTGACCAAAGAGGAAAATCTGCGTGATTCTCTAATGATCTTACGGGATATGAAAATTGTTGGTGCTATAGATAATGTTATTCGGCTGGCTGGAATTAGAAAAGGAGATTCATAAAAAATTATGGACATGGTAAAAGTTAGGGTTCCTGCCACTACCGCCAATTTAGGTCCCGGTTATGATACCCTGGGAATGGCGGTATCCATGTTCCTGGAAGTGGAGTTTGAACTCAGCTCAAAACACAGTACAGTCAATGCAGAAGGTCTGGATTGTGAGCAGCTGTCTTCAGCAGTAGAAGATCATCTTATCATTCAAGCAGCAGAATTTGTCTTTAAAAAAGCCGGGCAGCCACGGCCGCCGTTGCATCTTTTTATTAAAAACGGTATCCCGGTAGCTAAAGGACTGGGCAGCAGTGCAGCAGCTATCGCGGCAGGAATGTTCGGCGCCAATGTATTATTAGGAACCCCCTTTACCAGGCAGCAGTTGATAAATTGGGCGGTACAAAGGGAAGGTCATGCTGACAATGTAGTGCCTGCCTTTGTTGGAGGCTTAACGGTTAATCTATTAAACGGGGATAAGGTTTTTTACGAGAAATTGTCGGTTCCCCCTGAGCTTCAGCTCATACTGCTGGTGCCAGATTTCACCCTGGCTACCCAAAAATCCAGATCAGTATTGCCGGCAGAGATTCCCCTGGAACAAGCCGTTGCCAGTATGCAGCGCAGTTGTTTGCTGGTGGCTGGATTAGCCAAAGGCCGGGTAGAGCATCTGCGTTGGGCTATGGATGACAGACTGATCCAGCCCCTGCGCAAGCAGTTTGTCCCCGGATTTGATCAAGTGCTTGCAGCCGCCCGGAAAGCAGGAGCCATAGGCGTGGTGATGAGTGGAGCCGGGCCTTCCATCGTTGCTTTTTCACAGGATAAAGTTGATGATATTGGGGTTGCCATGTTAGAGGCATTTGAGCACGCCGGGAATAAGGGAAAAATATTTTATCCTGCACCTTGCTCGATCGGTGCACAAATAATAAATTGATAAAGCCAAGTTAAATAAAGCTTCATAGATCATATTCAGAATCATAGGGAGTGGGAAAATTGTCATTGCTGGTTACCAAGTTTGGTGGAAGCTCGGTCGCTTCCCTGGAAAGAATACATAATGTCGCCTTGCGGCTGCGGGAGTTGCGTCAGGAAGGGTATCAACTGGTCGTAATTGTGTCAGCCATGGGTGATACCACCGATGAATTACTGAAGATGGCCGGACAGATAGGCAACGAATTCGATCCGCGGGAAATGGATATGCTGCTGGCTACTGGTGAACAGCAGTCAGCCGCTTTGCTTACTTTAACCCTGCAATCAATGGGTATTGCAGCGGTATCACTTACTGGATGGCAGGCAGGGATTATGACTGATAATGCGCATAGTAAAGCCTCTATCCTCAATATTGCCCCGGAAAGGATTCAACAAGAACTGAACAAGGATCATATCGTAGTGATTGCTGGATTTCAGGGATTATCTACCGAAGGTAATGTTACCACATTGGGCCGGGGAGGCTCAGATACCAGTGCTGTAGCCCTGGCAGCTGTATTAAAAGCAGAACGTTGTAAGATTTTCACCGATGTAGACGGAGTATTTACAGCAGATCCTCGTATTGTTAAGGAAGCCAAACAACTAAGCCAGGTTTCTTATGAGGAGATGCTTGAAATGGCCAGTCTGGGTGCGGGGATTCTTCAACCCCGGGCAGCAGAATGTGCTATGCTGCATCAAGTAGAACTGGAAGTATTAAACAGCTTCAAACGTCAGCAGGGAACCATTATATTGGAGGGTAATAGGATGGAACACGATCGTAATGTCAGTGGAATTGCTCATGATTTGAATGTAGCCAAAATAGCCTTGTTCGATGTACCCGATCAACCGGGCATAGCCATGCGCATCTTCAAAAAACTGGCTGAAAACAGCATTAATGTTGATATGGTTATTCAGAGTGCAACCCGTGGTCATCATAATGACATTGCTTTTACAATAGACAGAGACGAATTAACCCGGGCCCTGCCGATCGTAAATGAAGTGGTCGAAGAAATTGGTGCTTCGGGGATGTCTTATGGCAATAATGTTGCCAAGGTATCTATTGTAGGTGCTGGTATGCAGAGCAATCCGGGGGTTGCTGCCGCTATGTTTGAAGCTCTGGCCGAGGAAAACATTAACATCCATATGATAGCTACCTCCGAAATCAAAATTTCCTGCGTTATTGATGAAACAGAAATAAAAAAAGCGGTACGGGCCCTGCATGCTAAATTCGAACTAGATAAGGTGAAGTAGCAGGCTCTACGGATTTATCCCCTTGTTTCTGAAATAAACCGGATATATGGCGATTTTGATCCAGCTGCAGGGTCAGGCATTTTCAGGCCTTGCAGCCGGCTTTGGCAGGCAGGGTCACAGCTATTCGTATAAATTATATAGGAAAAAGAGATCATAGCGACAAAAGGCCTCAAAAAGGATATTTTTAAAACCTTTTTAAGGCCTTTTGTCATTCGTTTTACTGAATAGCTTTCTGCCTTCCTTAATCCAGGCTGCGCCCTCTCTGCTTATCCATATCATGTTTTTCTATTAGCGTTATGGTTGCATCTGAACCTGACTACCATTTTATAAGGCCTGGATCAGAGTTTTTATAGTACTAATGGTAGTGCTTTTTTGCGCCTTATTCCGGAGGTATTTATTTAACATCAGCCGCATATAGTCCCAAAAAGCAGCATTCATATTGCTTTCATTTATGGTAAAGGTAATGGCTGGGGGGGTGCTTTTTTCAACGATTACCCCCACATCTTCTTTACAATAGATCGAAGAACCGTCTATTTTGTTGGCGGGCATCAAATATACATTATAGGTATCAAAGCTTTGCAGAAGTTTAACCATATGTTGAAGATGTTGGCTGAATTCATCCGGAGTATAAGAAGCCAGATTGTCAGTAAGCATATGGGAGAAATCTATTATAGCCTCACCATCTTCTATGGCCCGCAAATCAGGCAGAGGGACTATTTCAGTAAAGGAATAGTTCTGCAAGCTATGTTCAAAACGTTTTATCCTATTTTGGTGATAGGATAATATTGGCTCCCGCTTATTCCTATCAATACGTGAACATATACTTTCCGCCACCTCTAACGGCATAGTCATGGTGGAAAGCATATCTGATTTTAATACTGAGTTTCCTTCTTCTTCCTCAAATTCCCTCAGCAAAGCAAGATAATCTCCCGGGTTGTTGGGTGTAAAGATATGCATCAGCGGGCGGCAAAGAGAAAAATACTGCTGATATTCTTCGGTTAGTGCAGCAATGGTATTTTTATCAGTATAAAAGAAATTGGCAGCACTTTTTTCGCCATCACCAACAGAACTGGAAGTAATTACAGCCGTATCGAGGGCAATAAACAATGTATGCTTAAAAATTCCGTCACGGCTTTTAGG
>DUSB01000053.1 GCA_012840625.1 Syntrophomonadaceae bacterium | reverse complement strand
GGCTTATTTGATATTCTGCCGATACTGGGTCCTGGTACGATCTTTGTTCCCTGGGTGATCTGGGAGTTTATGTCCGGTCGTGCTGGTATGGGGATCAGTCTCTTAATCGTATATAT
Source organism: Syntrophomonadaceae bacterium (assembly GCA_012840625.1). Classification (GTDB taxonomy): domain Bacteria; phylum Bacillota; class Syntrophomonadia; order Syntrophomonadales; family Syntrophomonadaceae; genus DUSB01. Next base: position 2,686 of record DUSB01000053.1, on the reverse strand, counting down.
TATTATTTCCGCCGTACGTCAGTTTCTGGAGCCCAAGGTAGTGGGAGATAATATAGGCCTTCATCCCTTATTGACCCTCATTTCATTGTATGTAGGTCTGCAGCTGGGTGGTTTAGTGGGGATGATACTGGGCCCGATTATATTAGTAATACTAATTGCCAGCTATCGTGCCGGGGTTTTTGAAGGATTGGACTGGAGGAAACAAAGATGAAACAAAAAAGAATTGTTATTATAGGATCAACCGGTTCGATTGGTGAGCAGGCTCTACAGGTTATTGCAGCTCATCCGGAGCAGTTTCGTGTAATGGGGCTGGCAGCAGGCAGCAATATCCATCGTCTGATCGAACAGGCCCATCGCTTTCAGCCGGAGGTATTATGTGTGGGGCGGTCAGAATTTTATCCCTCTTTGCGTGAGCAGGTCGAAGGGGCTTATCAAGTGCTGGCGGGCATGGAGGGACTCTGTGAGTTGGCGACCCTGGAGCAGGCAGATATTGTTCTGGTGTCCGTAAGTGGTGCAGTGGGGATTCAGCCTACCCTGGCGGCTATTGGGGCCCAAAAAAGAGTGGCCCTGGCCAATAAAGAAACCCTGGTAGCAGCTGGCGATCTGGTTATGAAGGCTGTTCAGGAAAACGATACAGAGCTGATCCCGGTAGATAGTGAACATGCGGCTATTTTTCAATGTATAAGGGATGAGCAGGCCTGGGTGCGTAATCTGTGGTTAACAGCTTCAGGTGGCCCTTTTCGCGATTATAAAGCCGAACAAATGAAAAACATAACAGTAGAAGAAGCTCTGAACCATCCTAATTGGGAAATGGGAGCTAAAATTACTGTTGATTCTGCTACACTGATGAACAAAGGGCTGGAAGTGATTGAAGCCCATCATCTATTTTCTGCGGCTTATGACTGCATCAAGATCATTATACAGCGTGAAAGTGTGATCCATTCTATGGTAGAATTTGTTGATGGTTCTTTTCTGGCTCATTTAGGGGTTGCGGATATGCGTATTCCTATTCAGTATGCGTTCAGCTATCCAGAGAGAATGGTTTCGCCTGCCCGGCAGCTTGATTTTACTGCCTTGGGCAGCATACATTTTGAATCCCCTGATTATGAACGCTTTCCGTCTTTACTGCTGGCAGTGCAGGCTGGACGCACCGGAGGTACTATGCCGGCAGTTATGAACGCAGCCAATGAAACAGCCGTTGCTGCTTTTTTGCAAAGAAAATTATCCTTTATGCAGATTCCTGAACTGATTGCTGCAGTTATGAGTCGGCATCAAACCATACAGTTACCAACTTTAGAACAAATTATGGAAGCGGATCAATGGGCTCGCGATGAAAGCAGCCGGATGATCTATTAGGGAGGTATGTCTGTGTCAATCCTGATTGCCATCTTAATCCTGGCGATATTGATTGTTGTCCATGAATGGGGACATTTTATTGTTGCACGTCGTATCGGAATACCGGTTCATGAATTCAGCCTGGGTTTTGGCTACAGGATATTATCGGTAAAATATAACGGTGTCGAATATTCCTGGCGTGCGATACCTCTGGGAGGGTATGTCCGCATGGCGGGGGAAGAGCCAGGGGATGTTAGCAATCCAGAAGGGTTTAATAATCGTACCCCGCTGGAGAAAATAAGGGTAGCCTTTGCCGGTCCAGCCATGAACTTTGTTCTGGCCATCCTTATTTTTATCTATAGTTTTGCGGTGATAGGTATTGCTAAACCAGTAGGCGATGCCATTATAGGAGATGTACTGGAGGGGAAACCAGCGGCTGAAGCTGGTTTACAGGCCAATGATCGCATACTGGCTGTTAATGGGAAGGAAGTTGCAGATTGGGAAGCTTTTGTTGCTGCCATCCGTGCCGAACCAGCGGGAGCAACTCTGAATTTAACCATAGAACGCAATGGCAAAGTAAGTAACGTCAAAGTAGATACCTTTACGGCTGAAGGCAGCGAAGAACCGATGATCGGGGTATACAGTAAGGTTGTATTTGAAAAACAGAGTATTGGCTCTGCTATTAAATATGGTTTTGTGCAAACGTATGAAATGACGGTACTGCTTTTTCAGGGTTTAGGTATGCTGTTTACTGGCGAAGTATCTACGAATGATTTGGCCGGGCCGGTGGGTATAACATCGATGGTAGGTGAAGCGGCCCAGGGAGGATTGGTTTATCTACTGGCCTTTACTGCATTTTTGAGTATTAACCTGGGGATATTGAATCTTTTACCGATTCCGGCTCTTGATGGTAGCAGGATTCTATTTTCGCTGGTGGAAATAGTACGCAGGAAACCGATGGATCCAGAAAAGGAAGGTTTGATACACTGGTTTGGTTTTCTTTTTTTGATGGGACTGTTGCTGCTGGTAACATATAATGATATTATACGCCTGATCAGGGGGTAAAGGATGAGAAAACAAACGCGGGTTGTGCAGGTGGGTACTGTAAAAATAGGCGGCGAGGAGCCTGTACGAGTACAATCTATGACCAATACCGATACCAGAGATATAACAGCTACGGTGAAACAGATTCAAAGGCTGCAGGCTGCAGGCTGCGAATTGGTACGCCTTGCGGTTGTGGATCAAGAGGCCGCCCGGGCGCTGAAAAAAATTAAAGCACAGGTCGATATCCCCCTGATTGCTGACATTCATTTTGATCACCGTCTGGCTATAGCAAGTATTAAGGCAGGAG
>DUSB01000052.1 GCA_012840625.1 Syntrophomonadaceae bacterium | reverse complement strand
TTTCCCGGATTAGGAACAACCAGTTATGTATCCGGCAAATCGATGCGGAGGTGGTCTTATGAATCAATGGGGAAAGGGAGATCCGGTAAATCTTTCGGATTTACTGAAAATTACACCCGTTGCAAACGAAATTCTTCATCTAAGTGAAGAACTAAATATGAGTACCAGCAATGTGCTGTGGATTGTAGCACAGATATTGGATAACGATGATGAGTTTGACAGAGATGAGATGATTCTTTCCGATGGTGATTTACCGATTGACGAATGGGATGATATAGAGCTAGACATGGATTCAATCGAAGAAGAAATGGAACAGGCTGAATATTTGATTAATGTTCGCATTAATGGATCAGGTAGATTTCCAGAAATTGGTTTCAAAGCCGGGGTCAATGATAAAGAGGATATGAACTACTTTTTTGATATGGTAGTGGAAATGCTGGATAAACTGGAATAAACCAGTCGAAACTAAGGACAGTGCTTGCGTGGCCGGGCCTGTCCTTTTTTTATAAAAAGCTCAGTGGAGGCTGAAGATGTTCATTGAACTAACTGCTTGTATTAAGGTGATACGCCCTGACAGCCGGGCTGTTTTCCCCTACAGTAATTCACTTTATATTGATGGCGAACGCCAGACTTTAATTGATGCGGGTTCAGGACGGGTTTACCAGCATTTGCCCCCGGAAAAGATAGAAACCTTACTGTTTAGTCATTATCATTTTGATCATGTTCACGGCTGGCCCTATTTTTCTCAAGCGCAGTTTATGGCCGGAGAAGAGGAACGGTGGGCTTTTGAAGATGAAACAGAATATCATCTTTCTGCAGGGTATCAATATTGGGAAGAACTAATGGGACAGAAGAAAAGCATGAATTGGAACCGTACAGCAGAACTACCGGATGATGTCCTGGTAAAACCAGGGTTTCAACCGATAGCATTAGCGGGAACTTTTAAAGATGGCGATAGATTAGATATGGGTCAAAGCTATTGCGTCGCCTTGCATACCCCGGGACATACTCCAGGGCATTATTCTTTTTATTTCCCGGAAGAAAAAATTCTCTTTGCCGGAGATTTGGATTTGTCGCCGCGGGGACCCTGGTATGGGGGTGCTTATTCAGATTTTGATGATTTATTACAATCAGTAGAGAGATTGATACAATTAAATCCGGATGTTCTGGTTAGTTCACATCGAAGGGTTTTTGAGGGTGATGTCCGTCCTCTTTTACGGCAATATATAGACATCGCTCTGGAGCGGGAGAGGAAAATTCTACAATTTTTAGATCAACCGCGAACTTTTCGTGAAATTATGTCTCTGGATTTATCTGTACCGGGCGATGGCAGCGAACATGAGCTGTTTTGGAACCGGATGATGATTAAAAAACATTTAGAGCGATTTTGTAAGCATGAATGGATTTATAAAAGAGAGGATGGTTGCTATGTTCGATATAAAGAAGGTTGAACAGAGGTGAATAAGCGGGCTATTGTTTATATTGCTCTGTTTTTAGTGCTAGGACTTTTTATTTATCAATCGCAATACTCTCATCAAGTCAACATACCTCCGGTAATAAGCAAAAATGAGATATTAAATGACTTTAAGGATGATGATGTACCGGATGGTGTGGGCGAAACTTTGAGCGTAACTCATATCTTTTTTCCCGTTGGTTTTCAGGGTCAAAAGGGAGATGTCTTTTATGTAACCATGAAAACTGGTGATAAGGTACTTACCCGGTATTATATCATCCAGGAAGATAAGAATAATCATGATGCCCTAGACTATAATGTGAAGGAAACCTGGGAAGATTTTCAACCACCGGACGGAAAATATCAGACCTTTGTGCATTCTCATGGACAATGGAAAGAAAAGAAATAAAAAATAGGTTCCAGCTGGAGCCTATTTTTTATTAAACCATGCTACCAGGGGAGAATAGGACAGCAGGGCACTGGCCAGAAAAATAGCGCCGCAGATGCCACTGATCATTGCTGCCCGTCCTACCAGAAGTTTGGTGCCCGAGGCAAAAAAGCAGCAAAAGGCAAGGATATAGTGTGCTATTATCGCATCTCTTGATAACATAGTTGCCTCCAGTATTTTTTTTCTTGTTTTAGTATGCGTAACAAGCTCAGGCTCTATGCGCAAGAATATGATTATTTTGTATATTAAGTAAAAGTATATTCTAATATTTGTGTATTTTAGGTTCTTAAGTGTATACTAAAAATAAATGACATTTAAGGGAGGTATTTTTGTGGCAACGAATTTCTTGTACAGTACCAGGGATCACAAATTTATTCTTAAAGAATGGCTGGATCTAGAAAAAATTTTATCCGCAGAACGCTACCGTGATTACTATTCAGTCGATGATGTGGAAATGATCTTGAATGAAGCCTTAAGAGCATCCCGGGATATGGTAGCTGTCAGTAATGATGAGAATGATGATCCCGGTTGCATTTATGATAATGGCAAGGTCAGGGTTCCGCAGGGAATCGCCCAATCATATCATTTTGTGCAGCAGAATGGATGGGGTGCCAGCAATTGGAACAAGGAGGATGAAACCGCTTTACCGCATATTTTATATGAGGCCGTAAATGAATATTTATTTGGCGCCAACCACGGTTTAGCCTGCTATTATATGGCTACCGGAGGTGCTGCTGAGCTGATTCAAACGTTCGGTAGCGAAGATATGCAAAAACGGTTTTTGCCCAAAATGTGGACCGGCGAATGGTCGGGAACCATGTGTTTGACAGAGCCTAGTGCAGGATCAGATGTAGGAAATATGTCAAGTAAAGCCTATCCAACTGATGAACCGGGCATATATCTGATTAAAGGAAATAAGTGCTTTATTACCGGCGGTGAACAGGATTTTACCGATAACATCGTTCATCTGATGCTGGCGCGTATCGAAGGTGCAAGACCGGGCACATCAGGTATTTCACTTTTTGCGGTGCCTAAAATTTGGGTTAATGAAGATGGCAGTCTGGGCGAACCCAATGATATACAGTGTGCCGGCATTGAACATAAAATGGGCATAGGCGGTTCTGCTACCTGTGTAATGGTTTTTGGGGAAGAAAACAAGTGCCGTGGTTTTCTGCTGGGTGATCCTCCTGGAGAGGATGGTAGAGCAGAAGGAATGGCGCAGATGTTTAATATGATGAATGGTGCCAGGCTGGAAATGGGTGTAGGATCAACTGCCGGTGCAGCGGTAGCCTATCATAACGCTGCCCAGTATGCTACTGAGCGTATTCAAGGTCGTCTCATGAGTAATCCTAAAGCCGGGCGTGTACCCATTATTAAGCATGAAGATATACGGCGTATGTTGATGAACCAAAAAGCACATATTGAGGTCATGAGAGCTCTGGTCTGTAAAACATACTACTATATGGATCTGGTTGATATCAGTACCGATCCGGAGGAGAAGAAAGAAGCGCAGTGGAAGCTTAACATTATGACGCCTATATGCAAGGCCTATAATTCAGATATGGCATGGATTCTTACTGCCGAGGCTATGCAGTGCTACGGTGGATATGGTTATAGTGAAGAGTATCCTATAGCACAGCTGTGCCGGGATGTTAAAATACATTCCATCTGGGAAGGAACTAACTATATTCAGGCTATTACTACGGTAGGGCGCAACTGGAATCTAGCTCGTGGTGCTGCGTTTGCAGCCTGGATCAAGGAAGTCGAAACCTTCCTGGCCAAAAATAAAGAAAACGAAGAATTTGCCCGGGAAATGGACATTTTAGAAAAGGCCCTGCAGGCTTATTTGGATCTTAAAGAGACCATTACCACTTATGCCGCCGAGGGTCAACCCGGCTTAATTGGACTGTATGCTACTCGAATTCTTCATGCCAGTGCAAAATTATTCGGAGCCTATCTTATTTTAGATCAAGCTATCATAGCCTCTGCGAAAGCAGCCGAACTGGGAGCTGAGCATTTTGATTATCCGTTCTATTCTGGTAAGGTTTTGGCAGCACGTTATTACATACGTAACGTGGTACCAGAGATTATGTCTTTAGCAGCCCAGATCAAGGATTATGATACCTCGGCATTGGAAATTAGTGAAGAAGCCTTAACCCTGTTATAAGAAGTTCTGTTTACAATTAAACACAAGAAAAAATGGGGAAGCTTTTTGCTTCCCCATTTATAATCCCGTACTTATTTTCCAGTAAAGGTGGGTTTGTATTTTTCACCGCGCATGGTTGCCATGGCAGACTTGATGCCTTCCAGGAAGTCATCGGTGGTGATAAGAATACCGTTCATGGAAGCTTCCAGATCGGCCTGTGTAAAGAGGTCATTCTTAAAGGCTTCGCGGAGTAAGATCTTATCATAGCGAATAGCAAGGGGTGGCTGGTTGGCAATTCTTTTAGCCATCTTCATTACTTCATCCCAGAAGGTATCCTTCGGATAAACATGGTTGAAGATACCCCATTCTTTTGCCTGATCAGCTTTGATAACTCTACCAGTAAACATTAATTCAGCTAAACGCTGCTTATTCAGTGCCTGTGCCATCAAATAGGTTGCACCACTGTCAGGGGTAAAGGCAATGGAGATAAAGTTAGCACCAAAGCGTGCGTTATCAGAAGCCAGGATAAAGTCATGAGCCAGAGCCAGGGATGTACCGGCACCGGTAGCAAATCCGTTTACAGCTGCGATACAGGGCTTAGTGAGATTATAAAGGTCAGGGATAAAGATTCCAGCCTTTTTATAAACCTCGACTGCTTCAACCGGGTTCTGGTTAACATCAGTAAGCATCTGCATGTCACCGCCACCGCAGAAGAACATATCGCCAGCACCGGTGGTGACCATTACACGAATTTCTGGATTTTCGTTTACTTCCTGCAGAACAGCTTTTAATTCTTCGCCCATTTTAAGGTTAAAAGCATTACCAGCCATAGGGCGATTCAAAGTAACTACTGCTATACCCTCGTTTACTTCAAATTTAAGGGTTTCAAGATTATCAAAATTTGCCATTTGTTTATTTTCCTCCTCATTTTGTTCTTAGTTTTGCCGTATATACAACAAAAATACTGGAGAAACGACCCTCCTTTCCCATTATACCTATAAACTGTCGAAAACAGCTGGAACGTCTAGTTATTGGTAAACTATTAATATCTAAAATTAACTATATTATACTACATATTCAATAAGAAAGAAGTATGTAATAAAAACAAACACTATTCTGAAATATACAACATTGGTGTCGAAAGCACAAAAATAGTGTCCTATGATAAAATGAAAGAGTAAAAAGGAGGAAAGGGGTCATAATCTTGGAACATATGGGGTTAGGTACTGGCA
>DUSB01000051.1 GCA_012840625.1 Syntrophomonadaceae bacterium | reverse complement strand
TCTTTATTCATCAAAAGTTTGCCCAGCAAATTCGCTGGTTATCTTTTGGAATTACAAGTTCCGCACTTCTCGTTCTCTGTTCTGTTTTATCAAGAGCTGTGCGCTGCATCTCGGTGCCGCGCAAGAATTATATTAACATCATCACGATTTTATGTCAAGAAATTTTGTCGTTAATTTTACTTTTTCTTTGCGATTAAGAAACAGCCCCCATAATACAAGGGCTGTTAACTCGGTGGCATAAGAAATACCAAAGAATTACCTTAGACAGCTTTCTTTTTTCTTTTACGAATAACTGAAATGGCACAGTCTGGACATACCATCTGACAAATGCCGCAGCCTATACAGCTGTCTTCATCTTTGGGCCGAACCGTGGGAGTGCCATAAACACCCAGTTTGTCACTCCATATTAAAACCTGGTTGGGGCATTTTTCTTTACAAAGGCCACATCCCTTGCAATATTCCGGAAATATATGCCATAAACTTCTTTCCTGATCGAATTTAATTACTTCTTTTTCAGGCATTTGCTTCCGCCCCTTCCTTTAGTGACTCTTCGGCCATATAACGGCCCAATTCCAGCGCCTCAAAGTTCAAATCTCTTAGCGAGGGATCTTTTTCAAATTTGGCTGCTAATTTATGTTCCAATGCTGTTTTGGCTGATTCGAAGCTAACTGCACCGGTCAGTCCGATAACTGCACCCATTATAATAACGTTGAATACCCGCGGATGAAGTTTGTTGTTGGCGGTATCTAAAGCTGCAATGGGAATAATCTTTTTAGCCTGCTTCGGTAAAAGATCTTCGTCCACCTGTATGGAGGCATCATATACAAAAAGGGTTTCGGGGCCTGAATAATGAGCTGTTCTGGGTATGGCGCGTTCACTCAGGGCTATGACCACATCGCCTTTGTTAAACTTTGGTGCACCAATCCGCTGATCACTAAACTGTATAAAGGCTATGGAGACACCACCGCGCTGTTCCAGACCAAAGTTGGGGATGTAAAGGGCCTGTTTGTTTTCATTATAAGCGGCCTCAGCCAGGATTTCGGCAATGGATTGTACGCCTTGCCCGCCTTCACCAGCTAACACAATCCGTAGTAAAGACATTATTTAACCCCCTTTCCCCAGGGGCTCTTAAATTCACCCACCGGGAATTGTTTTTCCATTTGGTCCTCCAGAAAAGCCCAAGTCTGCTGTGCATTGGTTTTCCAGTTGGTTGGGCAGGTAGACAGAACTTCCACAAAAGAAAATCCGTTGCCTTCCATTTGATTTATAATGGCATTTTTCAGATGCTTTTTCAGCTGCCTATATTTAGAAACAGTAGCCCGGGCAATAAACGCTCCCTCCGAAGTTAACTCGGCTAAAAATTCCGGTCCCATAGTAGGATATCCGGTTAGCTGTGGATCTCTACCAAAAGGAGAGGTTTCGGTTTTTTGTCCGGGAAGCGTTGTCGGAGCCATTTGGCCTCCCGTCATGCCATAGTTGGTGTTGTTTACTAAAATCAGGGTTATTTTTTCGTTACGTACCGCGGAGTTAAGAAGATGCTGGGATCCAATAGAGTATCCGCCTCCATCTCCCATGTATCCTATACAGACCAATTCGGGACGAGCCCTTTTTATGCCAACCATCACCGGGGTGGTTCTTCCATGGTGGGTCTGGGTACTGTCACAGTTAAAAAAGTCCCAGGATAATAAGGAACAACCGATATCACATCCAAAGATGGTATCGTTTTGAATATCCAGTTCGTCTATAACTTCTCCCAAAGCTTTCAACACAATTCCGTGCCCACATCCGGGGCAAAATTTATGTGGCTTGGATGGGAGATACCAGGATTTTGGTACAGCTGGTGCTGCCATCATAAAAAGTCCTCCTCCCTATAGAATGCTCTTTACTTTTTCAATAACGTCATAATCAATGATGCCTACCCCGGGCATGAATAAATGCTCGATTTTTATGGTTTCACCGTAAATCTCCTGTTTTAGCAGGCGCTCAAACTGGCCATAAGCTGATTCAGCCACCAGCATCTTTTTGGCACCGCTTTTAGCAATAGCGTCACGCAGCTGCTGCGCGGGGAAAGGTCTCAAAGAAATCGGTCTGAAATAAGCTGCCTTGATTCCCTGGGAGCGCAGGGCTTTTACTGCATCATATGCAGCTCGTGCCACCACACCATGAGAAACAATCAGAATATCTGCATCTTCGCAGAATTCTTCCTCCCATTCCATCAGCTGGGGAGTAATGGCTTCGTATTCTGCTGCCATTTTCATTACAACATCATAGAGTTCTTCTTCCATGCTATAGATATTACAAAGATGTGACGGTTCGCGTTCTTCGCCTATTTTACCGCCTAATCCAATCAGCGGATAGGGTTTTACAAGCTCTATACCATGATCTTCAGGGTCATACATTTCTAAAGGTTCTCGCATCTTTGCCTGATAACCATCCCCGAGAACAAAGACCGGAAAGCGGTATTTCCAGGCTACATTGAACGCTTTGATCAAATAGTCATAGATCTCCTGATGACCACTGGTTGAATAAACAATACGGTGTCCCTCTCCATTGCCTCCAAAGGTGGTAAGAGTTACTTCCTGCTGTGAATATATAACCGTACCTGAGGATGGACCTCCTCTTTGCTGTATCATCGCTACCAGTGGTAGACGCATGGCCTCCGCCATACCAAAGGGTTCCTGCATTAAAACATTGCCCGGCCCTGCGGTAGCGGTAAATGCCTTAACACCACTTTGTACTGCACCACAGGTGGTAAATCCAGCTGATAATTCATCCTCTGTTTGTAAAAACCTACGGTCGTATTTCGGTGCTAAGCGTGTCCAATAATGCATAACTTCGTTTTGAGGAGTAATGGGATAACCAAACATGATTTCTGCGCCTGATACAAGACATGCCCAGGCTACAGCTTCATTACCGGTGATAAATGCTTTTTTGGGTTCACCAATAATTTTCCCCATCCTTGAATGCACCTCCTGTTCTTTATGCTGACCTGACTAAAAAGATAATTTTTACCAGATCGCATTGGGCATAAACCGGTTAATGTATTTAACCGGTACCGGAAATCTATTTTCCAGCCCCTCTGTCTGCAGCTTTTTATCAATAGCTACATAATAAACTGGTATATCAAGTGCTGCAGCAGCTTCCATTATAATATGATTGCCTTGTTCTATTATTTCAATGGTCGTCTCATCACCGAGATGGGTATTGGATATGATTCCATCCACTCTACCTAAACTCAAAAGGTAATCCTGGATATCCCTGGTGGTACTAGTCATTGGTCGGCTTTGATTAATAACGGCCATGACTTTTAACTCCGGGGTCTGGTCAACGCCCTCAACCAGGTTAAGAGCCTGCGCTCCGTGAACACCATAACCAATATCTAGAAGTATATCTCCCTCATTCATGAGCGCCCATCTTGCCCGGGGATCAAGCATCGCCCCCGTCTCGCCAAGACCGAAAGAATCGGCCTGCGAAAAGCCAATCATCTGAATGCCCATACTCTCCAGTTTGCTTTTCAAAGGCCGTAGTGTATAAAAAGGTTCCACGGTATCAAGATCTACCAGTGTTACCCTTCTTCCCTGCGATTTTAGCTCTAATGCTCTGTTTATCGCGAGTTCACTTTTACCACTGGCATATTCTCCTATGAAAGCTTCTATAACCCTTGCTGTATGTTTTGCCGTAAAGCCAACACCTCCTCGGTGTATTATATAAATAAATCCCTTATTGAAGGATCGGGATTTCATTAAGTATAATTGAATGTTGAATTATGAGTCAATAATAACATGTTTTTCCTCAAATGTTACTCACATTTAGATAATTTTTCGATTATAATATTTTATTATGCGCCTTTATCCTTAGTTTTTCAATACCAGCTTATAGTATGCCATTTATCTGTTTGCCAAGTAAATGAAATAATTTTTAATAAATCTCCTGTGAATATTTTTTTGCTAAACATAGCCTGTCCTTATCTTTAAATCAAAAATCCGGCAGGCATAGCCGGACCGTTTTATAAAACTTTTTAATTTGATTACAATAGCAGCCGAAAACAGATTAATAAGAGTAGACCGGGTATACCGAGAAATCCTGCCACCAAAACGGTAATGATATTAATCGGCAGTCCGAAGTCATATGACTGGCCTATATAATTAACCAGCATGAGCAGGAAAAGACCTATCACCGAATTAATCAGGAGCTTCCATAACAACTTGATCGGTTTTGTAATCACCTGAGCCAGAATAATTACGATAACCAGGAAAAAAAGGGCGGCCATAACGAGGTTAATAGTATCCATCTTGCCCTCCTAGGATCTTTCCTGTAAAAGGCGATCTAACTCGTCCTTCTGCGATAACCGGGCTTCTTTGATCTGGCGTAAAATGTATGCGTATCGTCTCTCTACGGCATTCATAGAGTAAATAGTATAGTCTACCAGATCTTTATCTACTACCGATGAAAAAAGCTCATAGGCCCTATCCAGTTCTTCCTGGGCTTCTTTTAGTAGTTGTGCATCGGAAAAAGTTTGGTCTGCCTTCAGTATATCCTGTCCTATCCAGCAGCAATCCAATATCTTCCAGCTTATTTTCATAATTATTCCTCCCCGTGTATCAATATAATATGCGGGGAGTTTTTTTTTATGTTATATTTCTTTTCTTCCCTCCAGGGCTTGGCGTAAGGTAATCTCATCTGCATATTCGATATCGCCACCTACAGGCAAACCATGTGCCAGGCGGGTGACTTTTATGCCTTTTTCTTCTACTATTGTGTGTAGGTATCTGGATATAACTTCCCCATCAATGGTGGGATTCATGGCTAAAATAACTTCCTGTACTATCGGCTGGAGCATCTGCTGAAAATTTTCGGTATCAATATCGGTGAGATCGCCATCTTCCATTAAGCGAAAAGTGCGATTTAATACGTAATACCGGCCATTATAGCCCGTCCGCTCTATGGCCAAAATATCACTGGCTTCTTCTACTACACATAATAGCGAGCGGTCGCGCTCTTCATCCTGACATATGATACATGGGCTCTTATCCGTCAGGTTGCCACAGATGGGGCAAGGATAAACCATAAAACGAGCATCCAGAATAGATTGTGCCAGTTCTTTAACCTCGCCACCAGGCATCTTCAGTATATAAAGAGCCAGGCGCTGGGCAGTTTTTGGCCCTATGGTGGGTAGTTTGCTTAGCTGATCGATGAGATTTTCCAGCGGCCTGGGTAAACGCATTAGTCGTTCTCCTTTATCTATTAATAGGATACTATAGCACAATAGGACTCAGCTTGAACACCCTTCTATAAACCGGGAATGTTTAAGCCGCCTGTAATCTTGGCCATTTCGCTTGAAACCATATCTTGCGACTGCTTGATAGCCTCATTAACTGCTGCTATCACCAGATCCTGTAACATGTCAATGTCTTCAGGGTCTACTACTTCCGGCTTAATCTCCAGCTCTTTTAGTTCCTGACGACCGTTTACTACTGCTTTCACTGCCCCACCGCCTGATGCGGCTTCGATAAGCCTTTCTTCTAATTCTGCCTGCATTTTCTCCATCTGTTCTTGAACTTTCTTGGCCTGTTTCATCATCTGGTTGAGCTGTGCTCCGCCGCCACCCATGTTAAACTTCATCCCATTTCCTCCTTTTACTTTAAATCATTCTTTTACATTAACGATCTCTTCGCCAAAATATTCGATCGCTTTTTTTACGACGATATCATTATACTGGTTATCATCTAAAAAGATAATCTCTATCTCCATATCCCGATTAAAGATTTCATAAATAACACTTTGTAAAATCTCCTTATTGGCCTGTTCTTCCATGCGGTCTTTATGGAAACGGTATCCTTTACTATAGGCTATATAAAGGGTATCACCCCTGGTTCCCAGCAACCGGGCCGGTGCCAGCAGTGCATGGGTGGGTATCTTTTTCTCCTTAACGCCGGCCAGGATTTGATTCCACAGGATTTCACGGGCTTCATTGCGAGCCTGCTTTTCCTGCTCAGACACGGTTGCCTGCTCATCCTGCTTTACAGCAGTGCTTTTACTCTCCCTTGCCACCGGACTGGCTGGCGCCGCGAATAAATTGGCCATTTGTAAAAAGGTCATTTCTAATATAAAACGCTGTCCTTCACTAAAACGTGTTTTCTCAATGCCATCCATGACCAGACTAAGTGTGTTTAAAATCTGCTGTTTATTGGTTTTTTGCGCCTGCCGCTGCAGCTGCGGCAGACAATCCGGACCTACCATTAGCAGCTGGGCCTGCTCACCAATTGCCTGGTACATCAATAAATCTCTCAGGTATAAAGCGGTTTCTCGAAGGATCTGGTCGGCTGCTTTTCCCTGCTGCTGTGCAGAGTCAAGCATCTGAATCAGGGATCCTATTTCATCCTGAAGGACGTTGTCTATCAGGGCAGCGATAAAAAGATCGTCTACCAGGCCCAGTACATTGAGAACTTCTTGGCGACCTATCTTTCCATCCGTATAGGCGGTTAATTGATCCAGCATGCCCAGAGCATCCCGCATCCCGCCGTTGGCCCGCCGGGCAATCAACGTAAGGGCTTCTTCATCAACCTCGATCTTATTTTGTAGGGCTACTTCCTGCAGGCGGCTGCTAATCTGCTTAATGGTTAATCGCCGGAAATTATATTTTTGACAGCGCGACAGGATGGTAGCTGGTATTTTGTTGGCTTCGGTGGTAGCCAGAATAAAAATAACCGCTTCGGGGGGTTCTTCCAGGGTTTTCAATAGGGCATTAAAGGCCTCCGACGTGAGCATATGTACTTCATCGATAATATAAACCTTTTTCTTTCCCTGAGCGGGAAGAACCCGTACCTTCTCCCGCAAATCTCGAATTTCATCGATCCCGCGGTTAGAGGCCGCATCAATTTCAATGACATCCATGAAGCTGTCATTGAGTATGTCCTGACAAGAAGAACACTGGTTACAGGGTTCTCCTCCCTGTTCTTGCTCACAATTGACGGCGCGGGCAAGTATTTTGGCAATACTGGTCTTACCCGTTCCCCTGGGACCGGAGAATAAATAAGCGTGGCTGAGGCGCTTTTCACGCACCGCATTGCGTAGCGCGGTTACCGTCTGCTCCTGCCCTACCACTTCGGAAAAAGTCTGTGGTCGCCAGGTTCTATATAAAGCCATATATGACATCACTCATACCCCCGGGTTTATACTAGATCTATCTTGCTTAAAAGATGTTCCTGCTGCTAAACCATTATATGCTATTTTATCATTCCAGCTAGAAAAAGAAAAAGCAGGTTTGGTACCTGCTTTTTTCATCATTATTATACTTTTTATGCCGTGCACCTACCTTCGAAAGCTTCTTCCAGGCGTTACCACAGCAGTTAGCTCCATTCAGGCTCCCCCTCGACACATGAGAGTGGCCCCTTAGTGCTGCTTCCTTCCGGACCTGACACGATTCAGAACTTCTCATTGCGAAGGACCCAAATCTCAACACCACTTACTGAGGCCAGACCCTGAAAGTCGACTCCCTCAGGTCAGGAATTCAATCCTGCTATAGCGGATTGCAGGTTACAGGGCACCGCTACCTCCCCATCTAGCACGGCAAATTTTATCTCTTTTTTAAGGCATTATGAGCCTGCTTTGCTTGTTCATTGTACAATCTTTTTATCTTGAATGCAAGACTGAATAATAAGCTGCTCCCCGCGCTTCCTCTTTCTTCTGCTCTGAACAAAATGCTCTAATTTTACCAGAATATCTGGAGCAGTAAATAGAAAACTGCTGCCGGCTTTTCTTTCTATTACCATGCGCAAGCCGGGGATAAGCATATCTTCAATGATTAGACCGATAAATCATCTTCCTGCTTATGGTCTTCTTCTGTCCTTTATCTTTGCCTGTTATACTGCAGCCGCCAGCTTCCATCATCAGGCGAAAACAATCCGGCCATCTTTCATTTCTTTAATAATGACCAGAGAATAAAGATCTACACCTGCTTGCCGCAGCTTTGCCCCACCCGGCTGAAAACCTTTCTCCACCACAATTCCTGCACCTACCAGAGTAGCTCCCGCCTGCTCTATGATATCTTTTAAACCCATTACCGCATTACCCTGGGCCAGAAAATCATCGATAATCAAAATCCGGTCCGAAGATGAGAGGTATTTTTGGGCTACCTTTATTTCGTAGCTGCGATCCCTGGTAAAAGAATGGACCTGGCTTACATAGACCTCATCATCCAGGTTTTTGGAATCTAGTTTTTTGGCAAAGACCACCGGGACGTGAAAGTACTGCGCTGTAATTGCAGCTACGGCAATACCGGAAGCTTCTATAGTCAGAATGCGGGTAATTTCTTTGTCTTTAAAATGCTCCCAGAACTCCTTGCCGATTTCATTAAGAAAATCAACATCCAATTGGTGATTTAAAAAATTATCGACTTTTAGAATATCATTTCCTTTTACTATTCCATCAGCCATAATGCGTTCTTTTAATCGTTGCATGGAAGATCTCCTTATCATTATTTCTTCTTCGCCTGTTTATCTAATTGAGATTAATACTATTAGGTTACGTTCTTCGCCCTGTTTTAGCAAGATCTCTCCCCGAAAGTAGGCACACAAAAACTGCGTTCGTCTTCGCAGCTTTTGTGTGCCTTTTCTAATGATTTAAGCTGTTCTAGGATCTTCCCCAGCGTAGTATTTCCAGTAGCAGATCCAGGGTTTTTTCCTTGGGTAAATCAGCCGTTCCTACCATCATGCCCGCCAAAAAACAGCTTAGAACAGCCAAGGGCATATGCTCCTTTAAAAAATTACCCGGGCTTGTTACCTGTACTGCAGCCCGCAGTTGTTCCTTGGCCTGCTGTACACTTAATTCTTGATCTTGCTTCTTGCGTACCACAGCAATCCTCCCCCCAGCGCAAAAGCAGCCGCGGCATCTACCAATGCCGCCCATACAGGACTGAGGACCGTTTGCAGGGCCAGATAAATTCCCCATATAAGGATACCAAACCCACCTAACAAAATGAGACAGGCAACCACAGCTAGAATAACGGCCAGTACGAGTTTATATATATTCTTGCGTACCGCAGCCAGCTCTGCTTCTAATAATTCCAAAAAAGCAATTATGAATTCGACCATTAATTCCAGCATGCTTAATTCCTGCCCAATAACTTTGCTACAATCATTCCGAAACTAAAGGCAGCCAGCATACTTAATATTGGTCTTTCTTCTACTTTTTCAACAGCACTTTTACCGAATTCTGCTGCATTTTGCGCTGCCTCTCCTGCTTTGTCAAGCGGCTGCCTGACCTTTTCGATGGAATTGATAATGGCCTGTTCAACCGTTTTTATCAGGGTGGTTTCCATTTCTTCCTTCTTTTCCGCTTCACTGGTGGTATCCTGCTGAATCTGTTTTCGAAGTTCAACCAGTTCTGCTTTTAGTTCCTGGATTTCCTTTAGTAGTTCGCTATTGGGGTTTTCTGCTCTGTCACTCATGTGAGTCCCTCCCTCGTATCTTTTGTTCGCCTTATTTCATCATATCATAGCTTAATTCGTTATTAATCTATTTATTTCAAATTTAACGTATATTTTATTAAGCTTTTGCTATGCAGAACTTATGTTCTGTTTTATAATAAGGATAGCTTTATTTCCTGATGAAAGGATGTTTATATGAAAACAGGCAGTGCCAACCTTCCACTCCATGGAGGAAAATGTCCCGCATGGCTTTTTTCCCATATGAAATCTCTCTGTAAAGCGATTATAGAAGTCATTCTGGAAGAAGGGGGACCTGAAGAAGTTTTACGCCGACTTTCTCACCCTTACTGGTTTCAAGCCCTGGGTTGTGTGGTAGGCTTTGATTGGCATTCTTCGGGGATTACCACTACGGTATGCGGAGCACTGAAAGAAGGACTGGCTGAGCTGGGACCACAGGCAGGATTATTTATCACCGGCGGCAAGGGGCGCACTGCACGGCGAACTCCCCAGGAAATTATTGCCCATGCGGATCGACATGGGCTTTCCTGTAAACCGGAGCAATTGATTTATGCCAGCAGGATGGCGGCGAAAGTAGATAGTGCCGCCGTTCAAGATGGCTACCAGATTTATC
This sequence comes from Syntrophomonadaceae bacterium, assembly GCA_012840625.1. Classification (GTDB taxonomy): domain Bacteria; phylum Bacillota; class Syntrophomonadia; order Syntrophomonadales; family Syntrophomonadaceae; genus DUSB01. The sequence continues at coordinate 6,898 of DUSB01000051.1, read as the reverse complement.
ACCACTGCTTTGTCTTTACTGCCCGGGGCCAATGGGCAGTTATCCAGCAGGGTATGAATGAAGAACTGGGTCAGGCCCGCCGCTATCACTGGCTCAGTGACACCATGAAATCCTTTACCGAGGAGCCGCAGGCTGCTATTTGCTGTGATTATAAAGCCAACACCCTGAACCTGGTCTCACAGCTTAATCAGCCGCTGCGCGAATTGACGCCCCGCCTGGTACGGGAGAACCCGGATCATTTGCTCATGGAGATTAAAAGTATACAAGATCAATCGCTGATCCTGCCTTCCTCTCATTCTATCCCCCGTAGCAGCTATCTTAATAAGGCGCTGTATGCAGCCTATGAGAAACATCCTCATGACTTTGAATCCCTGCTGGAGGTTTCCGGCGTAGGCGCTGGTACGCTGCGGGCACTATGCTTGGTCGCAGAGGTGGCCTATGGAGCTGAACCCAGCTTTGCTGATCCGGTTCGCTATGCTTTTGCTCACGGTGGCAAAGATGGATATCCCTTCCCGGTTAATGAGGCCGATATTGAACAATCCTATAATACCCTTGAGCGTGCCCTGCGTAAAGCGCGAGCCGGACAGCGGGAGCAGCTACAGGCACTGAAAAGACTGGCCCGCTGGCACAGCACAGCCGTCCAGGTACCTGCCAGCCCCATTTATCATCCCTCCACCCGCTCTATTCATCAGGGAAAAAACCGTCTCTGGCAGCCGCGATTATTTGATGAATAGACCTGGGGCCACTGCAGGATTTTTGATGCCGGTCATTCCTTGCCCCTTCTTTGCATTTTCCCTGCTTATTACATCTTTTTTCCTATAAAGAAAACCCTGCCGCCAAAAACTGCCTGGCAGACTTTTTTTAAGACCCTTTATTTTTGCCTGGCAACGGGGCAGGAGGAGAAGTGGTGGCGTTTTTTCCGGCACCCGGATGAGCGGCTATGAAACCAGGAATCAAGCACTGTCTTACCCGAAGGTTTTTTCGTCGCCTGATAAGCCTAGCTTTTTATAAGTGTCTCCCTGGCAAACAGGGCCAATACCATGATGGGTGGGAAAATCATCGTTCTATTTGAGGAACAAATATCCTATACTGATTAAGGTGGTAATTTTCCGGGAAGGAGTTCCTTGATATTGATAAAGGGGAGAAAAATCTTAATCTGGCTGCTGCTTATCGGTGGCCTGGTATATATGTATATATCGCTTCCCCCGACTGTACCGATGCAAAAGATGGCGTTGAAGGCAAGCGCCATTGCTGCCTATGAGGCAGAGAATCCACTGTCTATTGAGTGTCAGGCCGCCACCATCATTAACCAGGATAATGGGGATATCTTATACGCGAAGAACGATACCATGCGCCTCTATCCTGCCAGCGTTACCAAGATACTCACTGCTTTGCTGGCCATCGAGAATGGTGATCTGGATGAAATGGTGACCGTAGGAGAGGAAATACAGCGGGTCTCCCCTTTTGCTACCCGCGCCTGGCTACAGCAGGGGCAAGCCCTCTCTCTTAGAGATCTTATTTACGCACTGATGCTGCCGTCGGGAAATGATGCTGCCTATACCATCGCTGTACATATTGCACGTAAAAACAGCAGCCCTTCTCTGGACACGGACGAGGCTGTGGAAGTCTTTGTTGATCTTATGAATCGCAGAGCACAGCAGCTGGGGGCACGTGATTCTCATTTTGTTAATCCAGACGGATTTCATGATCCCAATCATTACAGCAGTGCACGTGATCTTTCCATCATTGCCCGGGAGGCAATGAAAGACCCCTTTTTTCAACAGGTGGTCCGCACCACCAAATACGGCACCTGGACCAACAGCAACCAACTAATCGCTCCTGATAGTTCCTACTATCTTCCCTGTGCTACCGGTCTAAAGACCGGCTTTACCACACCGGCAGGGCATTGCTTGATTTCGTCTGCCTGCGACAATGATGTGCAAATAATTGCCGTAGCACTCAATTCCAGCAAAGACGGTATTTGGAAGGATTCCAGGGCCTTATTAAGTTATGGCTTTGCCGCCTCTCAGGCGATTACAGACTATCAGGAACAGTTCCTGGATACGGTCATCAGAAAAGGTATGCGCTACGCTGGTCTTATCGTAATCCTGCTATTGTACATAAGCTATCGTTTATACCGGATCAGAAAAAGATGAGCGTACAGCGGCCAAAAAGCTGCCGGCAGAAAACATAGGGCTTCGGTTTTTACCGAAGCCCTGCTTCTTCATGGTTGAAGGTGTCCTGAACCGGCAGATGGAAAGCAGATACCAAACATGACCAGAAAACTAAATCGTAATCTGTGCCCGTTCCCGCATAAAAGCGATCTCGCGATCGATGTCGCCTTGAATTTCGGCGATGCGTTGGGCAGCGTCAGGGCCTTTAAGCAGGCGATTAAAACGACCCTGCTTCATTAAGTATTCATCCACCGGGGCAGCGTCTTTTTTGCCATTGATGATGCTTGCGCTGGGCTTATTAAAGCTGATCTTGCCATTTTCCGCTTCCCATAATAGCCAGGCACCGCTGCGTACAGCCATACGGCTCATCTGCACGGTTTCAGGCATATCAAACTGCCAGCCTAAATAACAAGGAGCCAGAATCTCGATGTATTTCATCCCCGAGATACTTTTGGCTTTTGCTACCTTGTCGTACAGATCACCGGGGTAAGCCACAGTGGCGGTAGCCACGTAGGGAATATTATGCTCCAGCATCAGTAGAGCCATATTTTTCTTCTGCTGGCGCTTACCACTGGGGGTGGTGGTGGTGTAGCTGCCACGCGGGGTAGCCCCACTGCGCTGTACACCGGTGTTACTGTAGGCTTCGTTGTTATAGCAAAAGAAAATCATATTATCGTTGCGCTCGGCTGCAGCTGAAAGCGCCTGGAAACCGATATCATAGGTACCGCCGTCACCCACCCAGGTGAATACGGTGGGCAGTTCGCCCTGCAGACGGCCCTTTTCCTGCATTATTTCAAGCGCGTGGGTAATACCGGAGGCCGAAGAGCCCGCGGTGGCAAAGCAAATATTAATGCAGGGCCAGTTGTAGCCCAGCCTGGGTGTCATACCCATGCTGGCTACCGAGCAGGAGGGGGTCAGCAGCATGATGGCATTGGGCCCCAGAGCCTTGCCTACAATGCGCAGTGCCATAGTGGCAGGACAGCCGCCGCAGGCCCCGTTGCCGCTTAAAACCTGCTCAATATCCGGTAATTGTTTTATACTGGTAGTCATATCTCATCCATTCCTTTCACGGTCTATGCTTTGCTATCAGAAGGTATAAATTTTAGCTTGATAGTATAAGTACAACCACGGTTCCGCCGTCGTCAGAGACCCGGCGCAAGCCGGGTTTTCTTTATTCATCCATCATGGCGCGAATCTCATCGGCCATGAAGCGGCGGGGCAGATCTATGCCGCCAATACCCATTACCCGGTTTTTAACCGTAATATCATTGCGTCTGCCAAAAAGTGCGCTTTTCAACTCGGAAGCCAAAATGCCGCCGGGGTGGCCGAAGTTATAGTTGCGATCCAGTACCATCACTTGCGCATTTTGCGGCAGTGCGTTGATGATATCTTCGGCCGGGAAAGGCAGATACAGGCGCGGACGCAATAGACCGGCTTTGATGCCCTGCTGGCGAAGGATATCGATGGAAAGTTTTAATTCTGCTGCCATACTGTTGACCGCAAAGGCTACCACTTCGGCATCTTCCAGCCGATAGGTATCGATGGTGTCACCATCCCACATGCCGGTGATATCCTTATATTCCTGCGCCGCCTGCTTTACCAGCGGGATGGCTGCCATGATATCATCCGACAGCATCTGCCGGAAGGGTGCGTATTCTTCCGCATTGGTCACGTTGCTGAAGGAAGAGGGATGCGCCGGGTCAAGCCGCCACTCCGGTTCATGCGGAGGCAGAAAACGGTCGATATCCTCCTGTGGTGGCAGGGTAAGGGGCATCAGGCAATGGGAGATGGCAAAGCCGTCAAAGTTGACCATTACAGGGATATTGATCTGTTCGGCCACGCGGAAGGCCTGCAAAATGGTGTTGAATACCTCCTGGTTAGATGAGCAGTGATATTGGATCCAGCCGGTATCGCGCTGAGCCATTGAGTCCTGATGATCGGCCCACAGTGTCCAAGGGGCAAATATTCCGCGGTTGACGTTGCACATTACGACCGGCAAACGTCCACCAGAAGCCATATGTAAAACTTCGTGCATATATAAGAGTCCGTTAGCCGAAGTAGCGGTGAAAACACGGGCACCGGCAGCGGATGCGGCTACAGCAGCGGCCATGGCGCTGTGTTCGCCTTCCACCGGAATGAAGCGGGCGTGCAATTCGCCATTCTCAACCATGGCGGCCACCGCTTCAATAATGCTGGTCTGGGGTGTGATGGGGTAACCGGGTACTACGTCCACCCGGGCGCTTTTTACGGCCAGCGCGGCGGCACGGGCACCGGTACCCATTACAACTTCTGCTGCTTTCATACTGCTACTCCTCCTTTTCCATGCTGATTGCGCCGGTGGGGCATTCTGTAGCGCACACGCCGCAGCCCTTACAGTAACGATAATCAATTGTAATCTCATTGCGGTCAATGACCGCTTCCGGACAAAATACCCAGCAAATTTGGCATTTGTTGCATATCTGAGTGTTAACCACCGGACGGCGTACTCGCCAGGAACCGGTGTCGCCGCCAGCTCCCTTCGTCGGCCAGGAAATTGGCCGGTAGGCTTTCGTAACTGATTTCATTTACTTCCATTCCTTTCGCTAATTCATATAAATGTGCTATATATTAATCTGCTTTACGGTGTTATAAGCCTTGCCAGCAGCATCCAGATTACGCTCGCCATTCCCCGGCCACTTATTCAGGATGGTTTGTTCCATAACATTTTGCGGGATGTTTAACACCCGACACACCGCACCAAACAGCGGAATATTGATGAAAGGTCCGTCAGCCGAAAATAACCCCGCTTCGCGGGCAATGGTGTCTGCGTCCACCTGCCAGGTAGGATGCTTCTTCACGGGTACAGCATGAGGCGCATTGATGATCACAGTGCCGATCTCATTAATGCCTTCACTGAGCGCCGCTTCGGTCAGCTTTTCGCTCATCACTACCACATAATCCGGCAACTCACACTGGCTGTGCGCGTGGATAGTGGTGGAGGACATGCGTACTGCTGCCCGCACCGGTGCTCCGCGACGTTCTACCCCGAAGAAAGGTAACGCCTGCCCCTGTTCGCCATTTTCCAGCGCAGCCTGTGCCAACAAATGAGCCAGGGTAACGGAACCCTGCCCGCCAAAACCATTGATTCGTAATTCTAACATATCTATTCCTCCATTCTTCCATGATGTTGCCAGAGGTATATGTTACCCCATATTTCTGTCATCAATCTTTTTTATGCTGCTTCATGAGCCTGTCAGGCAGCCGATAGATAATTAAGGGGTGCGCAGCCACATGCGGCTATCGCAAAAATAGCTGCCGCCGTTAAGATCGGCTTCCAGCGCAGCCAGCTTCCTGGTAAAAAAATAAACCCTTCGCTCAGAATTCTGAGACGAAGGGTTTAACTCCGCGGTACCACTCAAATTAACGGCTAATGCCGTTCACTCTATCAGGATACGGGTTTTAATATCCAATATCCCCTTCCTTTTAACGGTGGAAGTTCCGTCCGAGCCTACTTTCTAAAATGATTTCAGTCGGCAACTCCAGGGTGAGTTCTGCTAGCCTCTTCGACCGCCTCACACCATACAGCGGTTCTCTGTAACCCGAGAATCAGCTTACTATTCCCTGTCATCGTTTTTTTGTGTATAGAATTTATTATACTGAGCTGCTATTTTTCTGTCAAGATTTATTACTATACCCTGAGCATGATGATCTTGTAACAAATAGTAAAAGGGGTTCAGCCCAAACTCTGAAACCCCCTGGTAATTCTTAAACAGCATATTGCTGTTCACTTTGTTTATTAATAAACTGGCGGAGAGGAAGGGATTTGAACCCTTGAGGGAGTTACTCACCCCCTACTCGATTTCCAATCGAGCGCCTTCGACCAACTCAGCCACCTCTCCAGAGTTTACATTATATGATTTTCTATCCATTACTGGCGGAGAGAGTGAGATTCGAACTCACGAGGCGGTTTAGCCGCCTACTCGATTTCGAGTCGAGCGCCTTCGTCCAACTCGGCCATCTCTCCTCAAATCCGTAAAAAAAGAACTCAGAATCTCAGCACATTCCTCTTCCAGTATACCCGGACATATGTTTACCTGATGATTTAATCCCGGATATCTGAGCAGATCTATTATAGAGCCTGCTGATCCTGCTTTGAAATCCCTGCATCCATAGACTAAACGACTTAAACGAGTGTTAATCATCGCGCCAGCACACATGGGACAGGGCTCTAATGTACAGTATAACGTGGCCCCTGTTAGGCGCCAGCGCTGTAAATATTCGGCAGCCCGCTGTAAAGCCAGCATCTCCGCATGGGCGGTAGCATCCTGACGTTGCTCTTTTTCGTTATAGGCCCATGCAATCACTTCATCATCGTGTACCACCAAGGCCCCTATGGGTACTTCCCCCTTATACTGGGCCCGTTGTGCCAGATGAAGTGCCAGCCGCATATATAATTCATCCCTCATCAACCGGGACTCACCGCCATATGGTGCGCCCGAAGGGACTCGAACCCCTGGCCCACGGTTTAGGAAACCGTTGCTCTATCCAACTGAGCTACGGGCGCTCAAACTTTACGGAACCAGCTGGTCCTGAAAATAACGATTGTATTCTAGCAAAAATATCTGCACATAAATGGCGCGCCCGGCAGGATTCGAACCTGCGACCACCCGCTTAGAAGGCGGGTGCTCTATCCGACTGAGCTACGGGCGCTTATCGCCGTCGCTTATAAAGCAACTGACTATAAG
>DUSB01000002.1 GCA_012840625.1 Syntrophomonadaceae bacterium | reverse complement strand
CCCGGGCGCTTTAGCTTCAATGTCCGCGGGGGACGTTGTGAAGCCTGCTCTGGGGATGGCATTATTAAAATCGAGATGCATTTCCTGCCTGATGTCTATGTTCCCTGTGAGGTTTGTAAAGGGAAGCGTTACAACCGTGAGACATTGGAAGTCAAATATAAGGGCAAAACCATTGCTGATGTACTGGCAATGACGGTGTCTGAAGCAGTTGATTTCTTTGCGGCGGTGCCCAGAGTGTACCGCCGGCTCAAAGTATTACAGGATGTAGGTCTGGGATATATACAGCTGGGACAACCTGCACCCACCCTTTCCGGAGGTGAGGCTCAGCGTGTCAAGCTGGCTACCGAACTTTCCAAGCGTTCTGGTGGACGCAACCTGTATATCCTGGATGAGCCTACTACCGGTCTGCATAAGGAGGATATCCAGCATCTGTTGGATGTACTCAACCGATTGGTGGATAATGGGAATTCGGTTATTGTCATTGAACACAATCTGGATGTGGTGAAATCAGGGGATTGGATCATTGATCTGGGCCCTGAAGGCGGTGAAGAAGGTGGAGAGCTGATCGCTGCAGGTACGCCGGAGGAGATCAGCCAGTGTGAACATTCTTATACCGGCAGTTATTTGCAGGAGTTGCTCCTGCCTTCTATAGAGGCCCTGTAAGCATGCTATGAAATAGCGGCTCCTATTCATTCAGGATAGCAATGAATACAGGAGAGAAAGACGCCAACAAACAGCAGGAAGAAAAAAGATCAGTTTAAGCAGGAGGAAGCGATGGAGGCATTAAAGGAACGCTTAAAAAATGTACCGCTTCAGCCGGGGGTTTATCTATATAAGGATGCGGAAGGCCGGGTTATTTATGTCGGTAAGGCGCGATCACTGCGCAGTCGTATGCGCAGTTATTTCCAGTCGCCGGATCGCCTGCTGCCTAAAGTCCGGGCCATGGTGGCCAGGATTCATGATTTTGATTATATAGTGACCAGTACCGAGGTAGAAGCCCTGATTCTGGAGAACAATCTGATCAAATCTTACCAGCCGCGCTACAATATTCTCTTGCGGGATGACAAAAGCTATCCCTATCTGAAGATAACGGGTGAGGATTTTCCGCGTATCTGTATGGTACGGGAGAAAAAAGACCAGGTATCGCATTACTATGGTCCCTATACCGAAGCGGCTACACTTCGCGATACCATCCGCCTTCTGACCAGCATCTTTCCCCTGCGCACCTGCAAAAATCTGCGTACCCGGAGTCGCCCCTGCTTGAATTACGATATGGGCAAGTGCCTGGCTCCCTGTGTAGGCCGGGTCAGTCAGGAGGAATATGCGCAGGTGGTGGAAGAGCTGATTAATTTTCTGGAGGGGAGAAATGATAAACTGCTGGAAAAGAAGGAAGCACAGATGCATCAGGCAGCAGAGGAGCTGGAGTTTGAAAAGGCAGCGCGCCTGCGTGATCAGATCGAAGCCATCAAGATTCTGGGCGTCAAACAGCAGGTGGCTTTTGCCCGCCCCTACCAGCTGGATGCCATTGCTATGATCAAAGGGGAACGAAGCAGCCTGGTGCTGGTGTTTAAACTGCGGGAAGGAAACATTGTAGCCCGTGACACCTTCTGGCTGCAGCAGGGTATCGATGAGGATAAAAGCGAGCTGCTGGCCTTTTTCCTCAAACGCTTTTATGCTGAACAGCAGGACTTACCCCGGGAAATTATAGTTGAGCATGAGCCGGCTGATCAGGCGCTGGTGGAAGAATGGCTGGCTGATAAAGCGGGGCATAAGGTTCCTATCCGGATTCCCCAGCGGGGTGAGAAACGAAGTATTCTGGAAATGGTGTTGGAGAATGCCAACATTTTATGGCAAGAACACAGCAGGGAGGATCGGGAAGCCCGGGCGGCTCTGCACCGACTGGCTGATTTATTGGCCCTGGAAGTACTCCCGGAACGAATCGAATGTTATGATGTATCCCATTATGGAGGAAAAGAAACGGTTGCTTCCATGGTGGTTTTTACCGCGGGGAATGCGGATAAAAAGGCCTATCGACGATTTAAGCTGGCGGAAGACCAGAATGATGATTATGCTTCCATGCGGGAAGTTCTGCAGCGCCGGTTTAAAGAAGCCTTGCACAATAATCCGGCCTTTTTGCCGGAACCGGATTTAATCCTTGTTGATGGGGGGTTGGGACAGGTGAATGCTGTTCAGCAGGTACTGGAGGAAATGCAGGTGGATATTCCTGTGATCGGCTTGGCCGAGAAAAAGGAAGAGATCTACCGCCCTCATTTTCCCTTACCCTTACAACTGCCCCGGCGGGACGAAGGTTTAAAGCTGCTGCAGCGGATTCGAGATGAAGCCCACCGTTTTGCGCTGGCTTACCAGCGTCAGCGTCGGGGTCAGACCTTGTTTCGCTCTCAGCTGGATGATATTCCCGGTATTGGTCCTGCCCGCAAAAAAGCCTTGCTGGAGCATTTTGGCTCGGTGTCCGCCATCCGTAATGCCAGTGAGGAAGAACTGGTAGCGGTACCAGGGATGAATCGGCCTGCTGCCCGGGCAGTATTGGCATACTTTACTGCTGCCGATTATGGTCAGGGTGAGCAGTTAGGACCTAAGTCTGAAGTCTAACTGTGTAGAATATGGTAATATTATTGAGAAATTCCCCGGTTTTTTCCGGGGCTTTTATTAAAGGAGTGAGCTGGAAATGACAGGGGACTGGGGGAATAATAAACTGCTCGAAGAAGAAGATACTAACCGTGATGAATATCAGCGGGGGCGGCCGCAGATCGGTTCAGATTCATCTGCTGGCTTACATTCAGTTCGAAAAGCCTATCGTTCGCGACGAAAAATCAAAACCCAGGATCGTATGGGAATTCGTTTGAGTCTTAATTTTGCCTTTATTTTATTGTTGATATGCCTTCTGCTGGGCGGCGTAGCTTATTTTACTGCTGCCAGTATTTTTACCCGTCATTATCAGGCTGAAATAAGCAACCGGGCGGTGGAAGCTGCTGCTTTAACCGAAACCAGGATACAGGGGCATGTAATCGCTTTGGAGGGACTGGCTGCCCAGGCAGATATTCGCTCCATGGAGAGGGAGAAACAGCAGCCTATTTTAAAGGCCGAGAAACAGCGCCTGGCATTTAATACCATCGGTATTGCCCAAAAAGATGGTACCACCTTCTATGAAAATGGTGCGGTAGAAAATCTCAAAGGACAGCCGTATGTACAGGCGGCTCTGCAGGGAGAAGCTGGGATCAGTGATCCGGTACCTGTTCCAGGCAGCCAGGCACTGGCTATTTATGCAGCGGTGCCGGTTAAAGATGCTAGTGGCAAGGTGCAGGGCGCCGTGGTGGGGAAAATGAGTAGTACTGCTTTGAGTCAGATGATCAGTGACATTAAGGTGGGTGAGCATGGTTATGCCTATATAATAGATGCCCAGGGTAAAGTGATTGCCCATCCCGACCATAAGCTGGTTCATAAACAGCATAAAGTAAATGATGAGCTGGATAAGCAGCCAGAATTAAAGGCGCTGGCAGATATTCACGCCGATATGGCGGCAGGTAAAAAGGGCTTTGGTGAATATACCTTTCAGGGTGAAGAACAGTATATAGGCTATGCGCCGATTGGTCAAACCGGGTGGTCACTGGCGATCAGCGTTCCCCGGGCGGAAATTCTGACTGACCTCAAAGCGCTGCAGAAAAACATTGCTCTGACCACGCTGGTTATGTTGATCATAGGTATTCTGCTGGGCTTTTTCATCAGTCGAAAAATAGCCAAACCGGTAGAGGTAGCCTCGCGACAGCTTCAGGCTATTGCTGAAGGTGATTTTACCCGGGAAACACCGCCGGAGTATTTACAGCGCAAGGATGAACTGGGAGCTATGGCTCGTGATCTGTTCAATGTCAACCGCTCTTTGCAAAAAACCATCGGTCAAATCAGTGCTGCGGCTGATCAATTGTCTTTTTCCAGTGCTCATCTGCGTAACGCAGGAGCGGATATCTCCTCTACCACCCAGCAGATTTCTGCTTCTATCCAGGAAATTGCTGCGGGGATGCAGGAAGTATCTGCGGTTACGGAAGAGACCAATGCTATCACCCAATCAATGGCTTCACGTCTGGGGGTTCTACTGGAGGAGATAGAAGAGGATCGCAAGCAGGCGACCGAGGTTGAAGCGCGGGCAGTAAAGTTCCAGCAGGATGCCGACCAGGCTCAGCAGCGTACCCGTGACCTGTACAATGAGATGCAGTCTAAACTGGCGCAGGCTATTGAAGAAGCGGGGGTAGTGGAAGAGATTTCCGGCCTAGCAGGAAATATTGCTGATATCGCTGATCAGACCAACTTGCTGGCTTTAAACGCTGCTATTGAAGCTGCCCGGGCAGGAGAAGACGGCCGGGGCTTTGCTGTGGTAGCGGATGAAGTTAGACAGCTGGCGGAAAACTCGGCCAGTCAGGTTTTATCCATTCAAGCCCTTACCACCCAGGTACAAAAAAGCATTCAAAATCTGGTTGAGCAAAGTGAGGGATTACTGCGCTTTATTAATGAAAGTGTTCTGCAGGATTATGAAGGTATGTCGCAGCTGGGCAGGCAATATCATGCCGACAGCCAGATACTGGTGCATATGATCGAGCAGATTGTTGAAGATCGTAGCAATGTTGCCAGTGCCATGCAGGAAATCAGTGAAGCCATGAAAACTACTGCTGCTACGGTTGAACAATCAACGGCTGGTTCACAGGAGATTGCCCGGGGAAGTGAAGCTGCAGCCCGGACCGCTGCTGAAGTCAATCAGGCTGCCGATACAGTGGCGGAACAGGCGCAAAACTTACAGCAGCTCATACAGCAGTTTAAACTGTAAGATTTGTTGCTTGGCGGAGATTTTGCTCATATGGTGTAAAGCTTGAGTGATAAAAGAAGGAGCTTTTGTGGAGGCCAATGGTTTTGCATAGAATTTCCTATAAAAATCACGTATGATATGAGTACAGGAAGCATATATTTTAAAAGGGGGAGATACGGATGCAGGGATGGGTTTTACGCTGGCTGCTAAATATTATAGCTATTATTTTAACGGCGGCACTGCTGCCAGGGTTTGACGTTACAATTTGGGGAGCAATTGTTGGCTCCGTGTTTTTGGGAGTTGTCAATGCTATTATTCGGCCGATTTTGTTAATACTTACCCTTCCCCTTAACATCATGACCCTGGGTTTATTTACCCTGGTTATTAATGGCTTTATGTTATGGTTGACTGCAGTCACCATCCGGGGATTTACCCTGACTGGTTTTGGCTGGGCCATATTAACAGCACTGATATTGAGCATTATTAGTTTCCTGCTCAGCTATTTCATTGAAGATAGAGAAATTCGCTTTCGTTAAGCTGGGCTGGATAATGGGATTTAAATGATAAGCCGGGCCAACTGTGCTCGGCTTTCCTGTGTACGGAAAATTTAACTGGGAGGTTGTGGTTTGAAAGAGTACGCCATCGGGATAGATCTGGGGGGGACTAAAATCCTCACCGCGCTGGTGGATCGCCAGGGCAGGATCTATGAGCGGATCTTATTGAGTACTCCAATTGAACAGGGAGCAGAATATATCATGGATATCATGGCAGAGAGTGTTGAGGAGCTTCAACACAGGTATTGCTGCTCTCCTGGACAGATAAAAGGGGTGGGGGTAGCCTGCCCGGGACCGCTTGATTATGTACATGGTGTGGTCTATGGATCCCCTAATCTCCAGTGGGATGATGTTCATATCTGCGCGGGCATGCAGTCACGTCTTGATTTTCCGGTATATATTGACAAGGATACCAATATGGCGGCGCAGGGAGAATTATCATTTGGACAGGCGGGAGATTGTAAAAACTTTGTCTATATTACAGTCAGTACTGGTATTGGTGGCAGTCTGGTATTAAATGGAGAAGTTTTTCATGGATATTTTGGCGGAGCAGGGGAAATTGGTCATATGGTTGCAGATCCTCACGGGCCCCTTTGCCGCTGTGGGCAGAGAGGATGCCTGGAAGCGATGGCTTCCGGAACCGCCATTGCCCGAAAGGCACAGGCGCTGATTGTACAGGGCCGGGGGCAGGGTATAGCAGTCTGCGCTAAGGGTAAGATTACTGCCAGAGAAGTGGGAATGGCAGCCCGGCAGGGGGATATAGAAGCAGCTGATATTCTCGATGATACCCTGGAGGTTTTAGCTTCTTCGCTCAGCAGTCTTATTCATCTGCTGCATCCGCAGCGGATTATACTGGGGGGTGGTGTAGCTTTAGGACTGGCTGATCTGTGGCTGCCAGCGCTGCAGGAGAGGGTATATCAACAGGTGTTTCCTATGCATCGTCGTGGTCTGTGCATTGAAATGACCGGGCTGGGAAATGATATTGGGGTATTGGGCGCTGCGGCCTATGTTTTTGAGCAGCTATGCTCAGGAGGCATGTATAGATAATAAATGATGGGGGTGCATATATGCTGGGACAGGATATGAGAAAATATTTGTGGAGCCTGCCGGAACAGTTTGAACAGCAGATGGAAGTGTTAATGGATCTGCCTGGTAAATATCAGCGGGATTATCGCAATGTGGTGGTAACAGGTTTGGGGGGCTCAGCCATCGGTGGAGATATTCTGCGTACCTTTGCCCTATCTCATGCCCGTATGCCTATTCTGGTAAATCGGGATTATGACCTGCCGGCTTTTGTGGATCAGGATACGCTGGTTCTGGCGGTTTCTTATTCCGGTAATACCGAGGAGACCCTGAGTTCCTATGAACAGGCCTGTAGTAAAGGTGCAGACATCCTGGTGGTAAGCAGTGGCGGCAGGCTTTCACAGCAGGCAGCCCATGATGGGTGGACGGTTTTGTCGGTACCAGGCGGATTGGTACCCAGAGCAGCTAATGGCTATCTTTTTGCCCCCATGGTGCTGGCTTTACAAAGCCTTGGTATGGTAGAGGGAGCCCGTACGGGGCTGGATGAAACCAAGCAGCTGTTGTTGGCGATGCGCCAGCAACTGGGGAGTGATGAGGAGCAGAATCCCGCCCGGCAGATGGCTGAACAAATCAAGGATCATATTCCAATCATTTGGGGCAGCTCTTCTCACAGTGAAGCAGCGGCCATGCGCTGGAAGGGACAAATCAATGAAAACGCCAAAGCCCCTGCTTACTTTGGTATATTGCCGGAACTAAACCATAACGAAATTGTTGGCTTTGAAGTACCGGCTGATCTTCTATCCCGCCTAGTGGTAGTCATTTTACGTGATCGCTACGATCATCCTCGGGTACAAAAGCGTATTGAAATCAGTCGCGGGATGATTGAGGATCGGGTCGCTGCTGTCCTGGAGGTACCGTCGCAGGGGGAATCTTTCTTAGCTCGTGTTTATTCGCTGATCTATATGGGGGATTGGGTGAGCTATTATCTGGCCCTGGCTTATGATATTGATCCCACTCCGGTAGCAGCTATTGATCGCTTAAAAAATGAATTAGCAAAGGGATAGATAGTTTTAATGGCCGGGAGATAAACCCGGCCATTTTAGGTTTGACCAGCATGTCTGCTGAGCCGATGGGTTAAAAGAGATTCTATCATCTAACCAGCCCGGCCATTTTTGCACATGGAAATAAACCATCTGTTATAATTTATATAGACATATTCTTTTGGGCAGGGAGGTTGAGTAGGATGACTGAAGAAAAAAATACAGTACAGGTTATCATCATTACCGGCCAGTCGGGAGCAGGAAAATCAAATGTAGCCAACTGTCTGGAAGACATGGGTTATTACTGTGTCGATAACCTGCCTCCAGCTTTATTGTACAAATTTATTGAACTTGCCATGCAGTCCCAAGGAAAGATAGACCGCGTTGCACTAGTCATAGATGT
>DUSB01000050.1 GCA_012840625.1 Syntrophomonadaceae bacterium | reverse complement strand
GAAGCACTCTCCCACTGAGTTAACGGCCCCTGAATACGATTTATATTATACTGATTTCTCGTTTAAATGACAAGGGCAGGAAATATATTTCTTATGTACCGATCTCAACTCTCTTCATAATTATTCTGTTTCCCCATATATTTAAACATGCACATTGATATTTACCTATAAAAGGGGCGGGCAGATGATTATCCTTTTGCTGCATAAAAGAAGCATCCTGTTTTTCTTTGGCGGTATCCTTTTTATAGGAATATCTTTCGGCGTTTATCAGCTGGCTGCACATCCAGAAATGCAAAACTGGGTGCAAAAAAAACTGGTTATTACGCATATTAAAACCGACAAAAAAGTGGCTGCTCTAACTTTTGATGATGGGCCTGATCCAGATACAACTCCGCTGGTTCTTGATGCTTTAAAAAAGCATGATGCCAAGGCTACTTTTTTTGTCATGGGTAAGAGAGCGGAAGAACACCCGGATATATTACAGCGCATTGCAGCAGAAGGCCATGAAATCGGCAACCACAGTTACAGCCATGCACATTATAAAAAATATAACGATAAAAAATTCCTTCTCGATGAAATCAGACGCACCAACCGCATTATTTATAGTATAACAGCCCAGCATCCCCAATATTTTCGCCCGCCGGGAGGATATTTATCCTATGATTTGATCGACATCAGCAAAGAAGAGGGTTTAACCATTGCCTATTGGACCTCTATACAGGATAGCAAAGATTGGGTAGAAGGAAAAAGCGCTGAAAGGATTGCCGCTTATGTTATCAAGCATATCCGTCCCGGTCAGATTATCCTTCTGCACGATGGATGCTCTAACGGACATCAGACAGCCCGTGCAGTGGATCTAATCTTAGAAGAATTAAAGCAAGAAGGGTATAGCTTTGTAAGCTTTTCTGAATTGATGAATTTAGAAAAATCGGAATAAAGCCCAACCCCAAAAAATATTATGTTAAAAAACCACCGGGAGGGGGTATGGCAATGCCGAAATTGTTTGGCTTTTATCAGTTTCACAGCCGCACCAGAGCAATAGTGATTGCCGTGCTGGCGTTGGTGCTTTTGACCAGTTCAGTGGTATATGTCCAGGCTTACAGTAAGCTGAAACCAATTTATGAGGTGCAAACGGATGAAAAAGTGGTGGCTTTAACCTTTGATATCAGCTGGGGAAATACTACCCCCATGCCTGTAATTGATATTTTAGAAAAAGAAAATATAAAATGTACCTTTTTTCTATCTGGACCATGGGTAAAACAGTATCCTGAAATACCAAAACGTATTAAGAAGGATGGTCATGAAATCGCTTCCCACGGATACCGTCATGTAAATCTGAGCAGCCTGAGCAAAAATGAAATCAAAGAAGAAATCATGAAGGCACATAAGAACATCAAAGAGGTAACCGGTGTAGAGGCAAAACTTATTCGTACACCCAATGGTGATTACAGTGATCATGTCATTGAAGCTGCCCATGAGTGTAATTATGAAGTGATTCAATGGAGTGTGGATTCGCTGGATTGGATGAATCCCGGTATCACCAGTATCATTGACCGGGTAAGCAAAAGGGTTCATCCGGGAGCCATTATCCTGATGCACGCTTCTGATTCCTGCAAACAGACTACTGACGCCCTGCCAGCAGTGATCAAAAAGCTAAGGGAGCAGGGCTATACCTTTGTAACTGTATCCGAACTGCTGGAGATGCAGCCAGAAGAAAAGGAAAAGCGTTAGGCATAATTTAAAAAAGATCTGCAAATAGCAAGGAGCCATTTAAGTAAGTCCGCTTAAATGGCTCCCTGTTATTTTTCTTCAGCTGATTCATCCTCATCGATATGCTCTAATCCGATATCATCGAGGATCTGATCGATTAACTTTTTATCCAATTATTCTCCCTCCCCTTGATCTATAAATTCTTGCCGGATAATGGGCTTATCCGGCTTCCTACTATTATGAAGCAAATTCGAAAATAAGTCAAGAGGAAAATAAATTCTCTCTAAAATGTTTATTATCTCAAATATGCTCCTCTTTATCCATTTGAATTATATCACTGCGCAATTCTCTGGGTGTTTTATCGACTGTTTCCAGTGTTTCGATATCCGGACCTTTACCGGCACCGAGTTCCTTGAATTTTCGTGCTGTTACCATTACCCTTCCTTCCAGGGATCCTACCGCACTATTATAAGCATCAACGGCTCTATCCAATCCCCGGCGCATATCTTCAAAATGTCCCGCCATGGTCCGCAGGCGTTCATATAATGTCTGCCCCAGTTCACTGATAGCCCGGGCATTTTCAGTCAGGGTTTCCTGATTCCACCCATAGGCGATGGCTTTTAATAAAGCAATCAAGGTAGTGGGAGTAGCGAGAATCACTCTTTTATCGGTGCCGAATTCAATCAAGTCTGGTTCCTGTTCCAGCGCAGCACTAAAAAAGCTTTCGCCCGGCAAGAACAGGACTGCAAATTCCGGTGTGGGCTGAAATTGATTCCAGTAGGCTTTGCTACCTAACTGTACCAGGTGTTTTTTTACCTGTTGAGCATGTTCCTGCAGTTTTCTTTGCCGGATAAGCTCATCTTCAGCTTCAACCGCTTCTAAATAGGCCTGAAGGGGAACTTTTGAATCAACTACCACCTGCCTTTGGTTGGGCAGACAAATAATCATATCCGGGCGCAGTCGCCCGTCTTCTGCGCTAACCGAAGCCTGTTCGATAAAATCACAGTATTCCAGCATTCCGGCTATCTCCACTACTCTGCGCAGCTGGATTTCACCCCATCTTCCCCGCACCGACGGTTTACGTAAAGCCGTTACCAGTTTAGATGTTTCATGCTGTAATTCTTTTTGTGCTGTCATCAAGCCATAATATTGTTCTGTAATAGCAGTATAAGTGCTGACCCGGCTTTTTTCCAGGGCTTCAATCTTCTCATCGACCTTCCGCAATGATTCCTGCAAAGGATTTACCAGATCATCAATGGCTTTTTGCCGCATCGACAGATCATTTTGGGCATGATCCTGAAAGCGCTGCAGATTTTCGGTGGCCAAATTTAAAAAAGATTGATTGTTTTTATTCAATGCTTCTGCGGAAAGAGATCGAAAAACATCAGATAGCTGTTGCTCCGCTTCTTTGTACAGCGCTAGCTTTTCGTTAGTAGCTTTGATCTCATCTTCAAGCCGGGTCTGAGCTGAAGCCAGTTCCTCCCTGAGTTGCTGCTGCTCCTGCCAGTATGCTGCTTCTTTTTTTGCATAATCTTTGAGCTGCCCCTGCATAACGGCAATACTATCTTCCTGGGATTTTAACTTTTCTTTATAAATCTGTTCCACAGCCATTTTTTCTGATTTTAAGCGATTATATCCCATCCGGCCTATTGAAAAGCCAGTAATTAATGCTGCCAGTAGAAATAT
>DUSB01000049.1 GCA_012840625.1 Syntrophomonadaceae bacterium | reverse complement strand
CTTGATGGTGGTGATTGACCGCTTTATGACCAAGGATGCCCTTTATGCGGATGTGGTTTTGCCCGCAACTACTTATTTTGAAATTGATTCCTACCAGCGTTATCCGGGAGGATATACGAGACTACGGCATAAAGTGATCGAGCCGGTGGGGGAAGCAAAAAATGATATTTTGATTATGGGGGAATTGGCGAAACGATTGGGCTTTGGTGAGCTTTATCCTCAGAGCGAAGAAGAAGTGCTTACGCGGGCTTTTGCCCGGGATCCTGAATTACTGGCTCGCCTTAAGGAAAATGAGGATGGGGTCCAGTCTTTCAAAAAACCAATGGAATTTAAAAAGTATGAACAGGGCTTGCTCCGTAAAGACGGTCGACCTGGTTTTCCCACACCCTCCGGAAAGGTAGAGCTTGTTGCTGCTCTCTTAGAGAAACATGGTTATACTGGTTTGCCCCGCTATGTGGATCCTACAGAAGGACCCAATGGCAATCAGGAGACTTTTCAGTCATATCCTTTGATTCTCAATACGGGAACAAGAATTCAGTCTACCTTCCGATCCCAACATTTAAATATTCCCAGCCTAGTGCGACTCCAGGATAAGCCTTTGGTTCATATCCATCCTCAGGATGCGGACCAAAGAGGGATTCAAGACGGAGATCGGGTTCTGGTGAAGACCAAAAGAGGGCAGGTTCATTTTTGGGCCCGGGTCGGTGACCAGGTGCGTCCTGGGTCAGTAGAGATTAATCAAGGTGGGGGGTCTCCCATTCAGGTGAAAGCTTGGCGAGAAGCGAATGTGAATTTTCTCACGGATTTTTATAATCGTGATCCTATTTCAGGGTTTCCGATTTTTAAAGCCTTGCTTTGTGAGGTTGAGCCCTCTCACGATCCAGTCCTGTGATTGAATCAGGGGGCAGGGGTGCCAGGCACTTAAGTGCCTGGCAGCAAATGTTTCTTGTAATAGCTTTCATAGCAATACAGTGCACCGGCAGGGTTATGGGCTAGAACACGGTCCTTGGCTATGAGGACTGTAGTGGGGGCCTGGGAGTATTTAAAGAATAGGGAATCATGTCCCACGCAAAGTCCAATTACCACATTAAAATCGGTTTTTTCCCTGTTCAATAATAAAGCCTGTCCGATGGGGTTACACATAGCCTCAAAACTATCCGGGTTAATCTTGTCTGATATTTCCAAGCCGAATTCTTCTTTGGGGATGCCGCCGTTTTTACAGACTACCGATGTAACGCTAAATTCATTATCTTTAAGTATTTTGACAAAAATAGCTGCTTCTTTTTTCAAACCGCCACAAAAAGCCACTCCTATTTCCCGGTAATTCATTTTGCGGCAAAATTGCATTATTTCTTTGGTACGGGGCCATTGTCCATACCCTTCTTTTTCCACACGGGCTGATTCTTGAAAGAATCCCAGCACCCCGTCTTCCTGGTATTTGTTTTTCACCTTTCTATAGAACTCCACATCATGCATGGGGCAATTAGCAGGTTTTTTTGATTGATCATTTTTATCACAAGCTAGAACTCTGCATTCGGCACAGGTAAACATAATATTTCCTCCTCGGTGCTTAATTCTGGAAGTTAGGATTATATTGGTACCAACTCTAAAGCCAGTGTAATATTGAGCGTGGCTTTTCACAAGCAAAAACTTTAGGCATTGTGGCAGATTACTATTCTTAAAGGCCTACAATTTTTTAAAAAAGGCTGTTTACTCTTTTTCACTGGCCACAGGTTTAAAATATCCCAGATATGTAATGGCTATATAGATATGATATAATCTAACTAAAATTTGAAAGGGTTGTACACATGCATATATTTCTTGCTAAATAATGAATTAAATAAGCACAGCTGCTTTCCTTGCTTAAAGCAAGGGTGATTTTATTGTGCCCTTTTAGCGAGAAATCTCTTCCAACATATTTGTGTAATTTTCATAAAGATAATTAGGATCTTATTTTCTTCTTCGTTGAGAGTTCTCTGCTCTCAACTTTTTTGTTTTCATCTATGAATTCTCGCTAAAACTAATGTTGTTAAAGGAGAATTTTGTATGGCACTGATCGATATTCGTAGTTTAACATTTGAGTACCCGGGAAGCTTAGAACCTATCTTCCATGATTTAGATTTGCAATTAGATACTGATTGGAAATTGGGGTTTATAGGAAGGAATGGTTATGGTAAAACAACTTTTTTAAAACTTCTAATGGATGAATATTCTTACCAGGGAACCATTACAAAACCACTTCCCATGACTTATTTCCCTTTTTCCATTAGTAATTATAATGTTATGACTTTAGATTTATTGGAGACGCTACAAGCTGATTTCGAATTGTGGAGATTGCAAAGGGAAATGAACCTGCTAGAAGTCGGAGAGGAGACTTTATATCGCTCCTTTTCAACATTAAGCGGCGGGGAACAAACTAAGATCTTGTTGGCGTTACTATTTGCAGAAGAGGAAAGGTTTTTACTTATCGATGAACCTACGAATCATTTAGATACCCATGGCAGGGAAGTAGTTGCTAAGTATTTAGAGAGCAAGAAGGGATTTATACTTGTATCCCATGATAGGGAATTTATCAATAGTATCGTAGACCATATATTAACTATAGAGAAGAGCAAGGTAGTCCTCCAGAGGGGAACCTACGATACCTGGGAGCAAAATAAGAACTTAGAAGACCAATATGAATTAGAACAAAATCAAAAGCTCAGAAAAGAACTTAGAAGGCTGAAACAGTCAGCCAGGGAAAAGGCTGTATGGTCTGACAAGGTGGAGGCAGCTAAAACTGGCTCTGGTCCTGTGGATAGGGGCTATATAGGTCATATGTCAGCAAAGATGGCAAAACGCTCCAAGGCTATAAATAAAAGATATAAGGAAACTGTAGATGAGAAGGAAAAACTATTAAAAAATATAGAAACCATTGATAAATTACAGATGAATGTGTTAAATCATCATGCCAAACAATATGTAAATGCAGAGGATTTTACAATTGCATATGGAAGCGGTCATGTTTTTGAACCTATACAATTTGTAGTCGAAAAGGGGGATTGCCTTGTATTCAAAGGGGGTAACGGAAGCGGTAAAACTAGCATTATCAAGGCCATCCTGGGCAAAGATGTACCCTGGCAAGGTAGGCTTGCAATTGCCAAGGGGATTACTATTTCCTATGTCCCACAGAAATTCCATTCTGTTAACGGAAATATAAATGATTTTGTTGATGAAGAGCAACTGGATAAAACGAAATTCTTCACTATGCTCATCAAGCTGGGTTTTACCAGGAATCAATTTGAAATCCCTATTGAGAATTTTAGTATGGGACAAAAGAAAAAAATATTCCTGGCCAAGTCCATATGTGAAGAAGCACATTTATTTGTCTGGGATGAACCACTTAATTATATTGATGTAATCTCTAGAATTCAGATAGAGAATATGATTTTAGAATATTCACCAACAATGATCTTAGTAGAACATGATAGAAGATTTATAGATAAAGTAGCTACTGATATTATAGAATTATCAAAGTAGTCGGTGCCAGGCATCGGAGGTCTGATTTTATTCAATAAAATAATAAGAAGCCAGCAGATAATCCTGCTGGTATTTCTCTGCCATTCTCCATAGAGTTCGCTTTATTGAGGTGATGGGCAGCTTATCTTTCTCAAAGGCCTGCAATTTTTTAAAAAAGGCTGTTTTTTCTTTCTCACTGGCCACATGCTTGAAATATCCCCAGATATGTAATGCTGCGTTGATACGATTATTCGGAGATGGCTCCTGTTCGGCAGCGTTTTGAATTAGATGATAAAAAGCAAGCGCTGGATAGGTGGCTTTGTTCTTAAGCAATGCTCTGATTTCATTATAATCCTGTGGTGATTGCTCCAGTACCCGGTATTTGTAGTGGCTCCATTCGAGTTCCAGTGCCTTAATATTTTTCTTTTCTGCTGTACAAAGGATACATTTTACCGCAGAAAGGTTTTTATCCTTAACTTCCAGCATGATATCAGGTTTCTGTTTGCCAAGGCCCTGGTAAAAATCCATAAATTCGTTGATCGAAATGCTTTCCGAGTGTGAGCCTGCTTTTTTGAACTTGTCCTGCTGGGAATAATGGATTTTCTGTACGCCGTCCTCTGGTCGCCAGGTTTTTGCGGCTGCTGAGATCCAGTACAAGTCATTTTTTGATGTGTTGCTGGGATTAACTAGATTGTGCAGGTTATCATAAACCACCGGTATAGTAAGTTTGGCTCCCAGCTCGAGTACATCATTAATATGGTAGGAGGTATCATCATTTTCGATGACCAGACGCCGCTTTACCGCTTCGTCCAGATCCTTATATTGTTCTGCGAAGCGGGCCATTGCCCTGGGTTTGTTGCCATAAACCCCACCCACATGCAGGATTATTTTATTACTAGGATCTGTTCCGAGACTGTCTAATAGGCAGGCACTATAATGTAGTTCTTCGAGGGCCCGTTTTACTACGCCGCTGTCGGGGGAGTTCAAGACGGTATATTGACCGGGATGCATAGAAACACGCATACCGCCGGCCCTTATTTTCTCTCCGCTTTTATTTAATTGAGTGTCAAACATTTCCCACCATTGATGTTTATTGGCAGGGCTTGATCCAAAAGGGATCAGGTCAGAGCTGATCCTGAACAGGCGGATTTCGTTCTGGATATTATAATCTATGATGTTTTCCAGGGAGTTTAAATTATGCTGAGTAAGCTCGCTGAGCTTTTCCGGGGTAGCGTTTCTTAGCAGACAACCCTTCATACCGGTATGGGGAACACCGATTGTCAGGCAGGCGTATCCAATGCTCATCTTAGGCCTCTTTCCATAAGCTGTTCTTTTCTGCTATTGCAGATAATCGACGTGCCGGCAGATTTCTTCTACAAGCTCATCCTTCTTTATATTAAAGGCTTTCTTGTTATTTTCAAACAGATTGTTGCCGCTGGTATCGATGGAGACAATCAAGGGACCGAATTCCCTGACGCGCATTACCCACATTGCTTCTGGCATACCTAAATCCAGCCATTCCACCTTTTCTACCTCTTCCACGCAATTGGCGGCCAGTACAGCACAGCCGCCAGGAAAGACTGCATGTATGGCTTTGTATTCCCGGCATGCACCAGCAGTATCCGGGCCCATACCGCCTTTGCCAACGATTAGTTTCAAACCAGTTTGACGGATAAACTCTTTCTGGTATTTTTCCATACGCATACTGGTGGTGGGACCAATGGAGATGACGCGATATTTTCCGGGCTGTCCTTCTATTTCCTGCATGATGGGCCCGGCGTGGAAAATAGCCCTGCCCGCCAGATCGATCGGCAATGGCTTGTGCTGTTTGATCAATCGTTGATGCACATCATCCCGGCTGGTGATCAGGTAACCAGTCAAATAAACAATATCGCCAATGGTTAAGGTTTCCAGATCTTCATTGCTGATGGGTGTTGTTAATATTTTACTCTTCATAAAACTACCCCCTGATGTGAAATAATCTGGTATTCCATGTCAGCCTTGATCTTAATTACCCCCCTGCGGTGTGCCCAGCAGCCAGTAGATAAGGCGGCAGCAATGGTAGCCGGATGACGGGCAGCCTCTTCAATATGCACTCCCATGACGGAGTTTTCTCCGCCCAGGCCACCGGGCCCAATTTTGATGGCATTCAGGCCAGCTTCAATCAGGGCTTCCAGTTCGGCTCCGCGGGGATTACTGTTTTGGGAGCCAATGGGACGCAGTAAGGCTTTCTTGGATAACTTAGCGGCTACCTCTACGGAGCCAGCGATGCCGATACCGATCAGGAGGGGTGGACAGGCATTGATGCCATAGGAAGTGACCTGGTCAAAGACCAGTTTCACTACCCCTTCGTATCCTTCCAGAGGCATCAGCACTCTGGCGATTCCAGGCAGGCTGCAGCCGCCCCCGGCCATATATACATAGATGGTTGCTTCATCACTATCCGGTACCAGCTCCCAGTCAATCCAGGGAATCCTCTTGCCCACGTTGTTGCCGGTGTTTTTCTCTTCAAAAACTTCCACCGCATTATGGCGCAGCGGACCAAGCCGGGTGGCCTTTTTTACTGCTTCCACCAGGGCATTTTCTATATGGTCTAACAGCGGGAAGCGGCTTCCCACCTGTACAAAATACTGAATCACGCCGGTGTCCTGACACAGTGGGCGATCTAGTTCATGGGCCAATCTTAAATCCTCGAACATGGCATCATAGACTATGGTGGCCAGGGCAGCGTCTTCTTTTTCCCGCAGGTCCTGTAGTTTAGCATAAACATCATCAGGAAGATATTTGCCGGTATAGACCGTAAAGCGGGCCATAATATCGATGAATTTTTCCAGCTGTTCTGCCGTATTCATATATTCCCTCCACATCGATCCATTAGTATTTCAATACAGGGATCCGTACTCTATGACAGGTCATTGAGCGGTGGTGTTCTTCTAAACCCCTGGGCCAGTTTATTTATCCTCAGCGGTTTATGCTTCTATATCTATCATTACTACAATATGCCATCCTATTCCTTATTCAATTCAGCTTCGGCAAAAAGGTAAACTTTCCCTGCCCGGGATAATTTACTGTAAAAGGTCACCACCACCATTACTTTACGATACGGGATTAAGGAAAAAATTAAAGAGCTATTTCTATTTATTGCTAGCTGCAGGGGTTCGATTATTGATACGGCAGGATTCTTGGAAAGTCGATGATGGATTAAAGAGATCATCTTGCCCCTGACCCGGCGCAAGCTTAAGCCCTGCAGAACCCATGCTGCCCGGCTTATCGGCTAAAGGTAGTATGCTTATTTATGCTATACTGAGATGAGAAAAAGTGGCAGCGATATGGGGAGGATGGAATAAGTGGAATTCACTGATATAGCCATAATCAGCGAATACATACAGGGTTTTGGCCCTTATGCGGTGCTATTGCTTTTTGCGCTTATTGTTATTCAATGTCATGTGCCTTTTTTTCCTTTCGCGGCAGTATCTGCTATCTGTGGCTTTATTTTCGGGTTTAAATGGGGTGTGGTCGTTTCCTGGACCAGTGTGGTAATAGGTTCTACGATTGCTTTTTACCTTTATCGTTATTTGAATTTTGATAAATTTATAGAGAAAACAATTAAAAATAAAAGGCATATACCGGAGGAATTTATTTTTGGATTCATAGTGGTGGCTCATAATATACCGGTGATACCAATAGCTGTTGCCAATATAGTTGCTTCCTTAAGTAAAATATCGACGCCCAAATTCATAGTAGCTACGGCTCTGGGACTATTGATTCCTTCGGTAAGCTTTGTTGCCTTTGGTTCAGGAGTCGAATCTTTTTTGGCTAAACCCAGCTATTGGACTTTGCTGCTGATAATCGTTATCCTCTTGCTTTTCTACCTGCTCAACAAGTATTCCTATGATATCTTGGAGCTAATGCGGCGAAATGTCTTTAAAAAACGGAATAAATAGGCTACGGAGGAAGACAAAAGAAGCACGAAACGCTACGTGCTGGCTCGACCGAAATAAATATGCGACAGGGGACGGTTCT
>DUSB01000048.1 GCA_012840625.1 Syntrophomonadaceae bacterium | reverse complement strand
GCTTCGGCCTGGGGGCCATTAAAAACGTGGGGGTGCAGGCGGTTCGTTCCATTGTAGAAGCTCGGGCTGAGGGAGAATTTACTTCGCTTTATGATTTTTGTTCTCGGGTTGATCTGGGACAGATTAACCGCCGGGTCATGGAGAACCTTATCCTGGCCGGATGTTTTGATTCGCTGGGGATTACGCGCAAACAGGCTTTGTCTATCATGGATGAATGCATGGAACTGGCGGCTCAGGTACGGCAGTATAATGAATCGGGACAGATGTCCCTGTTTGATGAAGCAGATATGCTGGTAGAGGAACCCACCATTCATGTGCAAGGGGAACTGCCGCGTGCTGATAAGCTGGCTCGGGAAAAAGAGGTGCTGGGCTTTTTTGTATCAGAGAATCCGCTGGATCAGTATCGCCGGGCTATTAATCTGCTAGCAACAGCAGAAATAGCAGAAATCCTGGCTGATCGTAAAGAAGGCTATGTACGCCTGGCAGGGATTGTCAGTGATGTGGTACGGCGTATTAGCCGCAAAGGTGAACCTTATGCACGTTTTTTTCTGGAAGACTACAGCGGGCGGATGGAGTTGATTCTCTTTCCGTCTGTATATCGGCAGAATATTGATAACATCGAACTGGATCGGGTTGTGCTGGTTGATGGGGTAGTGGACTGTAAGGAGGAAGAACCTAAAATCTTCGTACGCCATGCCGTTCCCCTGCCGGAGTCCGTACGTGAGCTGCATATTCGTGTTCCGGAAGATGGGGATAAGAATAAATTAATCAGGGCTTTAAAAAAAGCACCTGGCCCCCTGGAGATCTTTTTACATCTGCCCAATCGGAAAGTCTTATTAATGAACCACATGAAGGCGGCAGAAAGTGTAGAATTAAAGAAAGATCTGGCAGCTATGTATGGTCGAGAGAATGTCTGGTTTAATTAGCTATAATGAGGAATCACTGTCATATCATATATAGAAGGATATAGAAGGAGTTGAGCATGCATGAATGATAATTATTCAGGGGAAGAATATGTAGTAGTTAAGGCGCTGGAAAATGGCGTTACCATTATCGGACTCACCCGGGGGAAAGATACTCGTTTGCATCATACCGAGAAGCTGGATAAAGGTGAAGTGATGTTGCTGCAGTTTACGGAGAATACATCAGCGATGAAGATCCGTGGTAAAGCAGAGATCTGGCATCGTTTTGGCAACACCTCCAGCGAAAGCTTTCAGAAGTAAAAAGTAATGGTCTGCTTTTCCTGTGGTGCGGTCATAGTAAGGAGGCGTGCTGTTGAAGATTGCCGTACTTACCAGTGGTGGAGACGCACCGGGCATGAACGCTGCTATCCGTGCGGTGGTTCGCTCCGCTATTTACGCCGGCATAGAGGCCTATGGGGTGCGTTCTGGTTTTGAGGGATTGCTGCAGGAAGACATCGAGCCTATGAATGCGGGATCGGTTGCTGATATCATTCACCGAGGGGGAACGATACTGCGTACTTCACGTTCAGAAGAGTTTTACAGCCCGGAAGGAATGCGGCAGGCCAGTGAAAATTTGAAGAAAAGGGGCATACAACATCTGGTGGTTATAGGAGGTAATGGCAGTCTGCGTGGCGCGTATGAGCTTTCCCGGCTGGATATCAACGTAATGGGTATTCCGGGTACCATTGATAATGATATTGTTTATACACGTTCAATTGGTTTTGATACTGCGGTAAATACTGTTCTGGAAGCCATTAATCGTATCCGTGATACGGCCAGCAGTCATGGCCGCAATTTCATTATCGAAGTCATGGGACGCAACTGTGGTGAAATAGCTCTGGCGGCCGGGGTGGCAGGTGGAGCAGAATCGATTCTTATTCCTGAATTGGAAGTAGATGTAGAACAGGTAGTAGAAAAAATTAATCGGGGAGCAGCGCGGGGCAAAATACACAGTATTATCCTGGTGGCAGAAGGTGTATATGATGTCATGCAGCTCAAGGAAACGATTGAAGAAGCTACCGGGCATGATACCCGTATTAGTATTTTAGGGCATGTACAGCGGGGAGGACCACCAACAGCGTTTGACCGCATTTTGGCTTCAGCTATGGGTAAATATGCGGTTGATCTGCTGATGGAAGGCCAGTACAATCGTATGGTGGCCAGTGATGGGAATCGTCATTATTCCATACCTTTACATGAAGTTATGAAAGGGACTAGGACCATTGATCTTGATATGTCTACCATCGCCCATATTCTTTCTATCTAGTCATCGGTAAGGGTATGGTTGCCTGATCCGTTTTCCGGGCGAATCAAGCAACTATATCCTGTTTATTTTAGAAAGGAAGCATATTAATGCGTAAAACAAAGATCATCTGTACAATTGGACCAGCCAGTGAGGATATAAATACACTGGAGCAAATGATTCAAAATGGTATGAATGTAGCGCGCCTGAATTTTTCCCATGGGGTGCATAATGAACATCGCCGCCGCATTGAAGCGGTTCGTAGTGCTGCAGAAAAACAAAACGAAGCCATTGCTATTATGCTTGATACCCGGGGACCAGAAATCCGTACTGGTACCTTGAAAGATAAAAAGGTTCAACTGCAGTCCGGGCAGAGCTTTATTTTAACCTCACGGGAGGTGCCGGGAGATGAACAGGAGGTCATGATTAGCTATGCAGATCTTCCCGGCGAAGTTGATCCCGGTATGACCATTTTAGTTGCGGATGGTTTGATTAACCTGCGGGTGGAAAGAACCACCGAAGAAGATATTATCTGTACGGTGGTTAATGGTGGTGAACTGGGAGAACGAAAAGGGATTAATGTACCGGGAGTTCGTATTAATCTGCCTTTTATCAGTGATAAAGACCGGGCTGATATCTTATTTGGTGTGGAACAGCAGGTTGATTATATCGCCGCTTCGTTTGTCCGCAGTGCCGAAGATGTGATTGAAATCCGTCGCATTCTAGAGCAGGAGGGCGCAGACATTGATATCATTGCCAAAATTGAAAGTCAGAGTGGGGTAGATAATCTGGAAGAGATTATTAAAATTGCGGATGGGGTAATGGTGGCCAGGGGCGATCTGGGAGTAGAGATTCCTTCTGAGGAAGTACCTCTGGTTCAGAGGCGTCTGGTAGAACAGTGTAACCTAGCGGGTAAAGTGGTTATTATCGCTACCCAAATGCTGGATTCCATGATCAACAATCCGCGTCCTACCCGGGCCGAGGTTTCTGACGTTGCCAATGCTATCTTTGATGGAGCGGATGCCATTATGTTATCCGGTGAAACCGCGGCAGGTAAGTACCCGGTGGAAGCGGTGGAGACCATGGCTAGAATCGCAAGCCGGGCAGAGGAGATCCTGCCTTATGAAGATATGCTGCGCAGCAAGAGGTCCCAGACCACGGTATCAGTCACAGACGCCATCAGCTATGCAACCGTAGCTACCGCCAGCAATCTGAATATCGATACCATTGTCAGTTTAACCCGTACGGGAATGACAGCCAGGATGGTGGCCAAATATCGCCCCCGGGCGGATACTATTGCTGTTTCTCCTGATCCTAAAATTTTAACTCGTCTGGCTCTGGTCTGGGGTGTTTACCCGGTGCTGGGGAGTGATACCACCGGTACCGATGAACTGATTTCTGATGCCATGATAAAATGCCAGGAGCATGGATACATTCAAAAAGGAGACATGGTGGTTATTACTGCTGGCAGCCCGGCAGGATTTTCTGGCGGCACCAATCTGCTGAAAGTACACGTGGTAGGAGATATTCTGGTGGAAGGAACCGGAATAGGTACACAGGCCGTTTTCGGTACGGTGCGGGTTATTCATGATGAAGGAGACCTGGCAACAGTCAAAGAGGGCGACATTCTGGTGGCAGTGGCGGCTACGCCTGCAATGGCACCTTATCTAGAAAGTATTCAGGCTTTGATCACCGAGGAGGGCGGGCTTACTTCTGATGCCGCTATTATGGGTCTTAACGCCGGCATTCCTGTTATCGTGGGCGCTACTGATGCGTGCAGTATACTCAAAGATGGCATGGTAATTACCATCGACACCATGCACGGGAAGATTTATAATGGCTATGCCAAAGTAAAATAAAGCTGACAGCTGATAAAATTTCGGTGGTATTGACACTAAAAAAGGATCTCGCTTCAAGCGAGATCCTTTTTTGATCTAAATCAAGTCCTGGATATTAACATCTACATATTATTGTCCGGTCAGAGCAGATGTCACTGGCGCAGGTAGAATTTGCGGGAAAGCAGGACAGTGCAAATATCAACAATATTATGCTGCAGTATCTACAGGTATGACACATTACGGATCAGTGTCTGCCTGTGCTATTATACTTAACCTGAAATGATGAGTGGTCATCAGGCTTTGTAAACTACTGCTTTCTTAATCAGGCGCACTACACTTTAGCCTATCCTGGACAAGCTGAACTTATGAAAAGTTCTTTCATCTATTGATCGGGTGAGTCAGAGATGATACTCTGACTCACTGCATCATGAGAAACTAAGCTATATTATTTTTTGCTGTAGTCATACCAGCCGCGACCAGTTTTTCTTCCCAGCCAGCCTGCACGTACATACTGTTTGATCGGAGGAGCTGGACGATACTTGGAGTCACGGGTTTCTTCGAAGAGAGTATCGGAAACTGCCAGGGCAATATCGATACCAACCATGTCACAGAGTGTAAACGGACCCATGGGCCAGCCAGCACCCAGTTTCATAGCCTCGTCAATGTCTTCGATGGAAGCTAGGCCTTCGTAATAAATGAAAGCAGCTTCATTCATGCCAGGAACCAAGATTCTGTTAACGACAAAGCCAGGGCCTTCTTTAACCTTGATGGGTTTCTTGCCAATAGCTTTGGCCAGTTCCATAGTGGTATTAAGGGTTTCTTCTGAGGTCTGCAGGGCAGGGATAACCTCAACCAGAGCCATAACCATGGCCGGGTTGAAGAAGTGCATTCCAATTACCTTTTCCGGTCTTTCGGTAATAGCAGCAATTTCCGTGATGGAAAGTGAGGAAGTGTTGGTAGCAATGATTACATCCGGTCCAACCAGTTTGTCAACTTTGCTATAGAGGTCTTTTTTGACATCCATGTTTTCCAGAGCACATTCGATAACGAAGTCCACGTCTTTAATGTCATCCAGGTTGGCGGTTGGAGTAATGTTGCCAGTAACAAAGGCTTTGGCACCCTCAGGAGCCCGGCCCTTTTCTTCGGCTTTCTGTAAGCCCTTGGTGATTTTGGCCATCGTTTTGTCAACGATTTCCTGTTTGATGTCGTACATAACGACCTTTTTGCCTGCACCAGCCAGTGCCCAAGTAATACCCATACCCATGGTTCCAGCACCCAATACAGCTATTTTGTTAATCTCCATGAATAAGTAACCCCCTTATATTTTTAAAATATTTTTGAACACTAATTAATAACTACTAACTACGCGGCGCGACTACTATAACTATCTTTGGAGCTCATCACCTCCTCAAGTTAATCCTCGCCAAATTGACACTCTTACCATTATAGGACGTGCAATTTTCATGCCATCTCCATATAAAAATGTGCCAATGCGAGCCTGTCCTTCGATTATCGACTTTTGTAGCATCGCTCTGTATGGTTGATAGAAAAACCAGTGTTGCATGATAGCTACAGAGGCGATGAACAAAAACTTTATATCTGGGCCTTTATGACTATGTTGCAAAAAAGCTACATGTCTTATAAACAGGACAGTTGATTTAATCGCAAATATTATAACGGTGCATTTTTCTGTAAAGAACCGACCGATGTATTCCTAATACCCTGGCAGTCTGGCTGCGATTACCGTTGCATTGCTGCAGCGTTTGTCGGATAATATGTTGTTCGTGTTCTGCCATTTGTTCTTCCAGTGATCCGGTTGAAAACACTAACGGCGAAATACTATGATTATCAATATATTCAGGCAGGTGTTCTGCTTGAATGGTTGCTCCGTTACAGATATTGATGGCTCTTTCCAGGACGTTTTCCAATTCACGAATGTTTCCAGGCCAGGGGTAGTTGTTTAAACGGTACAGCACCTCAGGGGACATACCGTATACATCTGTATGTAACTCCTGATTAAGGCGATATAATAGGGCCCGAGCAATATCGGCAATATCTGTTTTACGTTCTCGCAATGGGGGAATATCAAGGACCAGTACATTTAGACGATAATACAGGTCTTTACGAAATTGCCCCCTGGCGATCAATTTTTTAAGATCCTGATTGGTAGCGGCGATTACCCGTACGTTGACTCGAGTGGTATGAGTGGCGCCTATTCGTTCGATTTCTTTTTCCTGTAAAACCCTCAGCAGTTTGGCCTGCATAGCCATAGACATATCGCCAATCTCGTCAAGAAATATGGTGCCTTGATGGGCTAATTCAAATTTTCCCGGTTTTCCTTCTTTGCGGGCACCCGTAAAAGCACCCTCGGCATAGCCAAATAGCTCTGATTCTAATAAGGTTTCTGGTACCGCGGCACAATTGACACGAACAAAGGGTTCTTTGCGCCGGGGGCTCAAATTATGAATTGCATGGGCAAAAAGTTCTTTGCCGGTACCGCTGTCGCCGGTAATAAGAACAGTCGAGGTAGTGCGGGCTGCTTTCCTGGCCAGCATTTTTTGCTGCTGTATGCTTTCATGATGACCAATAATATCTTCCAGATAATAACGAGCGGTACCCCTTTTATAATCTTCCACAATTGCTGTAGATGTATGCGCAGTCCGATAATAAGGGCGGCTTTTAATAATGACTCCCAGAGGCTTATTATTGCGGGTAATGGGAAGGTAAACTAGCTCCAATCGTTGATCGCGAATGGTGATCAATTCACCGGCCATAGGTTGACCTGTTTCCAAACACTGCCGCAGATTGATTCTGGGAACCAGAGCAGCCAGTTCGTCCGTTAATTGATTCATATGGGTACAGTCAAAGAACCGATAGCAAGTCTGGTTAGCATAGATCAGTTTGGCGTGGTCATCCATTACCAGAATTCCTTCATAAGGATTTTCCAGCAGGGTGTTGAGTTCATAATCCTGAAATTGATCCATACAATGGAGGATGGCATAAGCGGCGTAATTTCCTCCGGGTGCTTCCAATAAGGCTTTGTTAATCAAAACATTATAACCAGACATGGTAACATAGTCCTGCTGATAATGCTGTTGATTTTTAAGCATTTTGCCAAATTCGAGCTTTGGTTTCAAACTGTCTACAGGCTGTCCCATGAGGTTCTGACCTTCTATGTCGAACAAACGCATGGCTTTGTCGTTTATAAAAGCGATTTCAAGATCGGTGTTGGTCATTACCAGACCTTCGTCAATATTCTGCAAAATAGGATAGAACATAAAACCTGTAGCCTGTAACTCATAATTCAACGACATGCATTACGCACCTCTTCATACCCATATCATAACATATTGTTTACGGAAATTAATAATATAAAATAGTAAATTTGGTATAAACAATAAATCTCGAGTTTGATTGATATGGATTTATGGGTACAAGTAATAAACTATCAAATTAGTGTAAGCAAGGCAAGGATAGCTTTCTATCCTTTTTCATTACTGTTTTGCAGAGTTTGTTCAGCTTTTTGGAGCCTAGTTTCTTCGACAATTTTACTCAATGTTTCCCGATCCAGTACTCCTGTTATGGAAAGCCTATATTTCTTTTGAATCAAGGTGATTTGCCTGGAATAATTTCCGCTATTTTCAGGATCCAGCTTATCTAACATAATCTGAATCTCTTGTTTTTCTTCCGGAGTAAGTAGCAGATCTGCCGAGTCATCCTGGGCAGAAGTCTTTTTATTCGCAACAGAAGAATCCGCTACCTGTTTTGGCGTATCATTTCTGAGACTGGTTGCCTGCAGCGAAGTTTTTTGTACCGCTACGGGCTGCCTAGCTTTTAGTAAGGACGGCAGGTTATGCAGCATTCCAAAAGTAGAGCCAGTAATAACAGCTGCCGCCAGGATAAATACGAAAAAAATCGAATGATCTTTTTTCAAACCAGTCCCTCCTTACTTATACTAATGTTCTCTTTTATTTTATGCCAGATATGATAACTTTTCAATTCTTTCCATCTGGCTAGTGAGTTTATCCGACTAAAAGAGGCTTTTTATAGCAAATAAAAAAAGGGCACAGGGCCCTCCATGTTTTTATTTCCCTAGCCTTTAATCAATGTGACATCGGTAGAATGAAACATGGCCAACACTTCATCGCCACTTTGTAGCTTCATATCCTGTGCAGCTTTGCTGCTGACAGTAGCCGTAACGGCCTAGTCGCCAATATCAATAATAACTTCGGTCATAGTGGGTCCGGGATGAACAGCCATGATTTTTCCTACCAATTTATTGGCAGCGCTGATTCTTACCCTGTCCAACCTCCTTTAAATTAAAGTTAAAACCAGGAGGCTTGATTTAGCATAAAATGAGGCAAGAGGACCGTCACCGTGCTTCGAAAAAAAAAGAGGCTTATAGGCCTCGTGCTTTTGTATGGTGCCGGTGGTGGGACTCGAACCCACACGTCCTTGCGGACAACGGATTTTGAGTCCGTCTCGTCTGCCAATTCCGACACACCGGCATGATTTTTTTATTGATTCTGAGGTTCTGACAGGACAAAGTTTATTATAAGGAGGCTCTTGCTAAATGTCAAGGAAACGGCTATTATTAGGAAATGTTATTTTACCGGGAGCATTTGCTTGATTTTATAATCGGCTTCTGTATACAACTAGTTAAAAAAGGATTTTCTACTGCTATGCAGAAATAGTCTGTGTTTAGTCTGTGTTATAGTTAGCTTATTTTTAATATGGCCCTGATAGAGGAGAAGCATTTTATTATGATGTCTGATGAACAATTGGTGCAGGATGTACTGCGGGGCGATAATCAGGCTTACGAAGATTTGGTTCTTAAACATCAGCATAAAATATTTACTCTGGCTTATAGATGTATGGGTGATGAAGATGATGCCTATGCTATGGCTCAGGAAGCTATGATCAAGGCTTATCGTTCATTACACTCTTTTAAAGGCCGTTCATCTTTTAGTACATGGCTTTATCGAATTACGATTAATGTATGTCTGGACGAGATCCGCAGGCGCAAGCGGCGGATTATCCCTTTTTCGCTGAATCAGCTACTGGCTGCCGCAGACGGAGATGAAGTCCAAAAGGATATTGTGGATGAATCTCTGGCCGCTGATCAGCTTTATGAACAAAAAGAATTATTTCTTTATATACAGCAGGCTCTTAATGAATTAAGGCCTGAATACAGGATGGCGATCGTGCTTAGGGACATGATGGGATTAAGCTATCATGAGATAGCGATCGTTTTTAACTGCAATCTGGGAACGGTAAAGTCAAGAATTAATCGTGCCCGTAGTGAGATGAAAAAGAAGCTTAACGAAAGGGAACTTTTATCCTGAGCTATTAGTCAATATAGTCAGGAGGCCAGGGCGATGACATGTGAGTACATCCGGAAATTATTATCCTCCTATATGGATGGAATGACGAATCAACAGGAAAGCAGGGTCGTCAAGGCACACCTTCAGCATTGTTCGGCTTGTCGCAAGGAACTGGAGCAGATGAAGGAGATGCGTGCGGTTCTGCAGCAGGTACCTGATTTACAGGCGCCGGCTGATTTTCCGGAGTCCATTACCAAGAAAATGAAAGACAGGCAAAATACAGTCTTTGCTTCCCGGGAGCCGGGGGAGCCGAGAAAAGCAAGCTGGATGGTGGCCTGTATAATGGGCATATTTTTGCTTGTTGGTATCGCTATCAGCAGTTTGCTGCCGGCAGGAACGATCATAAGTATAGCGGAAAAATATTTTACCCAGGAAGAGGGAAAGAATCTGGCAATTGGACCGATTCTGCAACGTATTTTATCAGAAGGAAACCAAATAGATGAGGTGGCGGAACCGGAGCAGAAAGATCTTATCCTGGACGCACAGTCCGGTAAAGAGCTTGGCGCGGTGAAAAACAAAAAAGTGCTTACACCGGGTATTGATGCTGGAAGCGGGTATAATAAAGAATCGCTGCCGGTGATGACTCCGAAACTGGCTCATTTCTATTTTCTGCGTATTAATACCAGCGATGCTGAGGAAACCATTACCCAGATCAGGGCGGTCGCGGCACCGTACCTTATTGCTGGTGGATCAGATGACCAGGCTGAATACCTGTATATTCGGGTAGAAAAATCGCAGGCAGAGGGTATAATCAAAGAATTACGCAGATTGGGAGCGGCAGAACCGGTGCGGGATACGCTCGATTATACCTATGAATATTCAGCGCTTAGCGCTTCGATACAGCAAAAACAGACTCAGGTTCAAGCCTTGAAGGCACGGGAGAACCTGACCCGGGAGGAGCAGGATACACTGCAGCGTTTAAATGCAGATATTAAGCAGATGCAGAAGAAACAAAAGGATATCAACCAGTGCTGCAGCAGGGCAGAGATTGAGGTAGCTGTTTATGAATTTTCACTTAAGCAATAATCTGCGGTGGAGAAATAGATATAAGGTATAATAAATAATGGGCAGGGAGTACACCCCTGCCCATTGAATTTTAGATGTCATAATGACTTTATATAGTTCAGTTCCAGCGCATGCATGGATGTTTGATCGGAGGAATAAGATTGAAAGATGCTAGGCTTCTATTAATAGATGGGAATAGTTTATTGTACAGGGCTTTTTATGCTCTGCCGCTTTTGCATACGCAGGCGGGAGAATATACCAATGGAGTATATGGCTTTCTAACCATGTATAGGCGAGCCATAAAAGAAGTAAAACCTACCCATGTTCTGGTTGCTTTTGATATGGAGAAAAAATCTTTCCGTCATGAGAGCTATGAGGATTACAAAGCCAACCGTTCGGCTCCGCCGGATGAGTTAAAGCCACAGTTTGCTTTATTAAGAGAGGTTTTAAGTGCCTTGAAAATTCCCTATGTGGAGATGCCGGGATATGAGGCGGATGATCTGATTGGTACCTATAGCCGGATGGCTGAGGAAGAGGGTATGGAAACGGTCATCCTGACCGGGGATCGGGATGCCCTGCAGCTGGTTTCCGATCAGGTAAAGGTCATGCTCACCCGCAAGGGTATTAGTGAGGTGGATCTGTATGATGTGGATATGGTCAGGGAGAAATGGCAGGTGGATCCTGAGCTGCTGATCGAAGTAAAGGCTTTGATGGGGGATGCCGCGGATAATATTCCCGGGGTGCCAGGGGTAGGGGAAAAAACCGCCCTCAAGTTAGTACGTCAGTATCAAAGCCTGGAGAATATATATGAGCATATTGATGAAATTAGAGGGAAAAAGCTCAAGCAGAACCTGCTGGAAAATCGCGATATAGCCTTTTTGAGCCGGGAGCTGGGAACCATCGTCCGGGATGTGGCTGTTGAGGATACCCTAGACGAATTTGTCTGCCGCGATGCGGATCACAGAGAAATGCAGGAGCTCTTTTCCCGTCTGGAATTTCGTAGCCTGCTTACAGCGATGGAAAAAGAGATGCTGGAGGTAAGCGACGCGTCGGTTGAGCTGCGGGAAAATACAGCTGTTGAGGTAGTGGAGATTGAAAACCGGGAAGATGCGGTTAAGCTTTGTGAGCGTGCAGGTAAGCATGGAATGGGTCTATATATAAAGGCGGATTATCATCACCCCATGTGGGCGCGTATTGAAGACATTTACCTGGAGGCAGAGGGAACGGTCTATCATTTGGATGTGACCGACAATATAGAAAAAATAGAGTGGTTAAGGACATGGATTGAATCGGAGCAGATGCCTAAGTACATGCACAATTCGAAATACATGCAGGTATTATTGAAAAACCTGGGTTTGGAACTGCGCGGGATACATGGTGATACTCTCCTGGCCTGTTATGTGCTGGATCCTGCTTTTGATGGTGAGGATTTGGCTAATGTGATAGGAAAAGAGCTGCAGATGGACTGCCGCAGCAGCAGTGAAGCTTTTCTAGCTGCACAGATCAGGCCGGTTTACGAAGCCATGGCAGGAAGTTTATCGGAGGCTCTATCCTCTTTGCTGTGGGAGCTTGAGATGCCGCTATCCTCTGTTCTGGCCGCGATGGAATTCTGCGGTGTGGCCGTGAAAGAAGAAATATTACATACTATAGGGGAGGAACTGGAAGGGCGAATTGAGCGGGATGAGAATGAGATCTATCGCCTGGCGGGCTGTCGTTTTAATGTAAATTCTCCCAAGCAGCTGGGTAAGGTTCTATTTGAAGATTTACAGCTGCCGGTGATAAAAAAAACCAAGACCGGTTATTCGACCAGCCAGGAAGTGCTGGAAAAGCTGTATGATCAGCACCCAATTATTCCTTATATTATGGATTATAGACAGTTGAGCAAGCTGAAATCCACCTATGCCGATGCGCTCCAAAAACTGATTCATCCTCGTACTGGAAGGATCCATACTATTTTCAAACAGGCTACCACAGCTACCGGGCGGCTTTCCAGTGTGGAACCCAACCTGCAGAACATACCGATCCGTTTGGAGGAAGGTCGCAGGATTCGTAAGGCTTTTGTTGCTCCCCAGGATGACTGGGTGCTATTATCGGCTGATTATTCGCAGATTGATTTGCGCAGTCTGGCTCATATCAGTAATGATAAGGCCTTGATTGAGACGTTTCAGGCCGGGATTGATATTCATCGCCGAACAGCAGCGCAGATTTTTAATGTACCGCTGGAAGAGGTCAGCGAGGATCTGCGCTATCGGGCCAAGGCGGTAAACTTTGGTATTATTTATGGGATCAGTGATTTTGGACTGGCCCGGGATACGGGTGTCAGTCGTAAAGAGGCCCGGGAATATATTGAAAATTATCTGGCTTCCTACCCGGGGGTACAGCGTTATATGGAAGAGATCGTGGCTTTTGGTAAAAGGCATGGTTATGTGGAAACGGTACTGAAGCGGCGGCGCTTTCTACCTGATCTGAACGCTAAAAATAAGGTGGTGCAATCTTTTGCCCGGCGTATGGCGCTAAACACACCTATTCAGGGAACATCGGCGGATATTATCAAGCTTGCTATGATTCGGGTGGCGCGGGAATTACAAGAGCAGAGGTATAAGGCCCGTATGCTAGTGCAGGTACATGACGAACTGGTGTTGGAACTGCCGCGAACAGAGCTGGAGCCAGTAGGGTTACTGGTGAAAAACTGTATGGAAAATGCTTATCAATTAAGGGTACCGCTGGAGGTAGCCATACAATATGGAGAAAACTGGTATGAGATGAAGGAAATTGTACTGGAGGGATAAAAATGAGTACCAGCAGATGTGCGAACTGCAAAATTCGCCTGCAGGCCGAAAAAAATCCACAGAGTTTGAAAGCCAAGATATGGAAATGGCATACCGGATGGTGTCCGGGGTGGAAAGCCTATCAGCGTTCACTGAACAAATAGATGTGGATATTTGCCTGCTGGAATATTTTTCTCTGTGCTTAAATAAAATGCTTTTGTAGGCATTTATATTTTTGCTGAGTGGAGGTGATTTAGCTGCTCTCTTTTGAGTACCAGATGCCGGTGCAAATTATTTTTGGCCAGGGTCGTGTTGAGCATGTCGGCCGGGTTATCAGGCGTTATGGTCATACTGTCTTTATTGTTACCGGGAGAAACAGCGCCAGGGAGACTGGCTTGCTGAGCCGGGTGGCAGGACTTTTGGAGGCGGAAGGTCTTGAGTCTATTGTGTTTGACCAGGTGGAACCCAATCCATCTGGCAGTACCGTAGAAGCAGGGGTCAGGCTACTGCAGGAGCATCGATGTGATGTGGTATTGGGACTGGGTGGCGGAAGCGCCATGGATGCTGCTAAAGCGATAGCCTTTGCAGCGGTTAATCCGGGCGATATCTGCGAATATATGGATGGTAGATCAGGCCATGGTGCTCTACCGCTGGTTATGATTACCACTACAGCAGGAACAGGCAGCGAAGCGGATAGTATGGCGGTTCTGACCCATGATGCTACCCGGGATAAGAAAGCGATTAAATCCCGCTTTATCTATCCCCGGGCTTCCATTATTGATCCTGAATTAATGACCACCCTGCCGCCCACGACTATAGCGGCTACGGGTTTTGATGCTCTGTGTCATTGTGTAGAAGCCTTCATTGCCAGGGGGAGCACGCCTATCACCGATGTACTGGCATTACGCGCTATCGAGTTTTTGACCCGCAGTTTACCACTGGTCTATCAGGATCCTCATAATCTAGAGGCCTGGGAGGAAGTGGCTCTGGCCAGTACCATAGGTGGGATGGTGATCGACCAGGCGGGTGTAACCCTGCCGCATGGTCTGGAACATCCTTTAAGCGGAATTTATGATGTACCTCATGGAGAGGGATTAGCAGCCGTCTTGCTGCCAGCGATAGAATTTACCCGGGCAGCGGTTGTGGAAAAATGGTCGGTGTTGGCGGGGGCGATGGGCGATGATACGAATGAGAATGATGCTGTGGATCGGGTCTTAACTTCTATCAAAAAACTGCTCTGCCAGATCGAATTAACACCTTCATTGCAGGAGATGGGGGTTACTGAAGCAGATTTAGGTCCTCTGGCGGATAAAGTCCAGGAGACAATGTATTATGCTATCAATAATCATCCACGGGTACCAAATCGCGATGAGATCATAGCAATCTATCGGCAGTCTTTGTAGGAGCGGCAAGGAGATTTTATTTTTAGCTGTTCAGTGCTTGTTGCCAGCTAGCGGGTAACAGGCACTTTGTTTGTGGAGGGGAATCATGCCGGAATTACCAGAAGTGGAAACCATTTGTAGAAACATAGCTGTTTGTACTGGTGCTCGGCTTATTGATGTTGATTTGCGGCGCCCGGACATGATCCGCCAGGCTGATTATGATGTTCATGATCTTATTGGCCTGGATCTTTGCGCGGTAAGGCGTCGTGGCAAATATTTACATCTGTGCTGGGAAGATGATCATCATCTTATATTTCATCTGGGTATGAGCGGTCGCTTTTATAAACAGGAAAGGGCTTTAGCTATCACTGAAGACCATGTACACCTGGTCATGGATTTGGATACAGAGGAACGTTTACTCTATCTGGATCCACGCCGTTTTGGAGGGATTTGGCTGCTTTCTTCTCCTGGACAACTTTTTGCACGCCTGGGAGTGGAGCCGCTGTCTGAGGATTTTACGGCTGAATATTTACAGCATGTCTGCCGGAAAAGAAAGACCGCTATAAAAAACTTATTGCTAAACCAGCAGTTGATTGCCGGTATTGGGAATATCTATGCAGACGAAGCATTGTTTGGGGCAGGTCTGCGCCCTGATCGGCCGGCGGGAGAATTATCAGGGCAGGAAATAGGCAGGTTGCAGGCTGCTATCGTAGAGGTCTTGCGCCGCAGTATTGAAAATCATGGTACCAGTTTTCGTGATTATCGTGATGGACTCAATCAACAAGGGGAAAACCAATTTTACCTGGCTGTTTACGGGAGGGAAGGCAAGGCCTGCAGGTGCTGCGGACAGGATATCAATAAAATGGTGCTGGGAGGACGCGGGACCCATTATTGTCCTCAATGTCAGGTATAAGTGCTGGTTAAGTCCCTTTGCACACCCTGTGTTTTTTACTCATATAGTAGCCATAAGAATGCTATTGGGGAAAACACAGGATGGAGTGAGTATGGATTGCAAATATTGGCTATACTATTGTTTGCTATTGCTGTTAGTGCAGATGGTTTTATGGTGGGAATAGCCTATGGAGTAAAAAAGATTCGCATCCCCACCTCCTCACTGATTGTAATTTCGTTTGCTTCAGCCCTGGCAGTTACAGTATCAATGGTTTGTGGAAAGGTTCTGGCCTCCTTTTTCCCTTCATCTTTTGCTAAAATGATTGGGGCGGCTATGCTGATCATCATAGGTATCTACTTTCTATTGCAGTATGGGAGACAGAAGATTTCCGGTATAGCCTGTGCAGAAGAAGAACCGCTGTGGTCTCTTAATGTTCGTTCTTTGGGTATAATTATTCATATTCTGAAGTATCCTTCTACTGCTGATTTTGATTCTTCGGGAGAAATTAGCGCGCGGGAGGCTTTTTTCCTGGGTACAGCACTAGCTATGGATGCCTTTGGAGCAGGTATTGGCATGGCTTTGGCCGGGTTTAATATTTTGTTTACCGCCCTGGGAGTGGGTGTGCTAAAATTTATACTAGTAAATGCCGGGTTATTGGTCGGTCGAATGGTTGGAAATGAGCGGACCCAGGGGGTATCGGCACTGATATCGGGCTGTATTTTAATGGCGGTCGGTATCAGTCAATTCTTGTAAAGGCGTGGATAGTATGAAAATAATTGGGCTAACTGGTGGAATAGGCAGTGGTAAAAGTTCGGTAGCTGGGGCTCTTCGGGAGCGGGGAGCTTTAATTATTGATGCTGATAAGGTAGCTCATCAGATTATGGAACCCGGACGTCCGGCTTGGCATGATATCGTACAGGCTTTTGGGAAGGAGATCCTCAATGAAGACCAGACCATTAATCGCGAGAAATTGGGTGCGATTGTTTTT
>DUSB01000047.1 GCA_012840625.1 Syntrophomonadaceae bacterium | reverse complement strand
TGGCCCCATCGTCTAGTGGCCTAGGATGCCGCCCTCTCACGGCGGAGACAGGGGTTCGACTCCCCTTGGGGCTACCATAATCAGATCTAATATAACCCCCTATTGATATCAATAGGGGGTTATTTCTTCATTTTATTAAATTTGTTCCTACTTTATAGGGTTATTAAGAAACTTCTTCCCCCGCATTAAAATGCCAGGAACGTCCCTTGTTTTTTATTCTTCTATGCGTTTTAGCGTATTTTGATAGCGTTCGCACAGCCCCTGGTAAATTTTAACGGCTGCACTGGTAAAGGCACGCTGTTTTTCCGTTGTGTCTTTGATCACCCGGGCTGGATTACCTACGGCCAGTTTACCAGGTGGAATCTCTGTATTAGGGGTTAACAGACTGCCCGCACCAATAAAACTTCCCTCTCCAACCTTACAGCCATCACATATAGTGGCTCCCATCCCGATGGTAACATTACTGTTGATGGTGCATGGGCCATGAATAATGGCTCCGTGTCCGATATCAATGTTTTCTTTAATGGTAGCTGTAGTATCAGGCTGAGAATGTATCACACAGTTTTCCTGCACATTCGATCCATCACCAATCACTATCCTGCCGTAATCTCCGCGCAAAACAGCTCCAGCACCAATAAAGCATTTTTCACCAATCCTAACGTCGCCAATTAGAATAGCATCTGGATGAACAAAGCTAGATGATGTCCTTTGTGGTTTTTTCCCTTCAAATTCATATAGCGGCATAAAAATCGCTCCTTCTTACTTATTCGTAAGCCAGTATTTTTTCAAAGCTACTATTTATATCTTATATCTGCAAAAACAATAGGGTATTAATGAGCATATGTCAACTTTTTACCAGGATTATGATCATACCGGTGCCCGCTTTCTTGCCCATTAGCTCTGTTCATTTACCTGTCTATTCCCCTATTGGAGTTGATTGACTAGCATATCCTGGTTAATATAAACTGTAATTGGTTTGTTGTATTATCTTATGTTATGTTGATTATTAACTGATATTGATGTGTTTATTTGTTTTTTCAAAAGCAGGTGTTAAAAGTGCGTTTTGTTATAGTTGCAGGGACTCCTTCTTCAGGTAAAACATCCGTTATGATACATACGATTCGACACCTATTAAAAAATAATGTTTCCGTTGCTGCTTGCAAGATTGATTGCTTGCAAAGTTCTGATGATGAACGCTATCGCAGCCTGGATATTCCTGTTGCAGTTGGTTTAAGCGATTATATTTGCCCGGATCACTTTTATGCCGCCAACCTGGAGGAAGTGGAACACTGGGCTAAACAGCAGCACGTTGAGGTGGTAGTTTTAGAAACAGCTGGCTTATGTCACCGTTGTGCCCCGGCTGTTTTTGATTGTCTAAATATTTGTGTCATTGATAATTTAGTCGGAATTGAAAGCCCTAAAAAAATTGGCCCCATGTTAAGCACCGCAGATATAATCGTTATTACCAAGGGTGATATCGTTTCCCAGGCCGAGCGAGAGGTATTCCGTTATAAAGTAGAGGCTGCTAATCCTCAGGCGAAAATCCTTGATATTAACGGTCTGACCGGCCAGGGAGCTTTAAAACTAAAAAATGAAATACTCAATTTTAAAGCACTGGATACTATCACTGGCAAAGAATTGAAATACCCCATGCCTGCAGCCGTTTGTTCTTATTGTGCCGGTGAAACCATTATCGGTAAAGGTTATCAAATGGGAAATGTTAAAAAAATTCACTTTGGGAGAATAGATTAATGCCTGGAAAAATTAGCATCATGGGTGGTCTGGACAAAGATGGGAATCCTGAAAACATTCAAAGGCTGGATATTAAAGCCGGTGAAGTGCTGGCAGTTGTTGGCCCCACCGGTTCTGGAAAAACTCAATTAATATCCGATATAGAGCAATATGCAGACGGAGAAACGCTAACCGGTAGATCTATCTTAATCAATGACCTCCCTGTACACCAGTATCCCCAACACAGAGATTTTCGTTATCTGATTGCTGAAGTATCCCAAAACATGAATTTTGTAATCGATATGTCCATTGAAGACTTCCTTTTTATGCATACCCAGGTACGGGCCATTGAAAATCCGCAAAAAACGATTACAGAGGTACTAAACATAACCAACGAACTGTCGGGAGAACCGGTTTCTCCCACTGATAACCTAACTAGGTTAAGCGGGGGACAGTCCCGTGCTCTTATGGTTGCTGATGTTGTAGTTATCAGCAATGCCCCGGTGGTACTCATCGACGAAATAGAAAATGCCGGAATCGATCGACTAAAGGCTCTGGAAATTCTCAGCGGCAAGGGGAAAATAGTGCTGGTGGTTTCACATGATCCACTGCTTATGTTAATGGCCCAGCAAAGAGTCGTGATGAAAAACGGTGGCATGGATAAACTCTATCAGACTTCACCGGAAGAAAAAGAAGTGCTGGAAGATTTAATGAAAGTACAAAAAAAGATCACCTACTTACGTGATGATTTAAGAAAGGGAAAGCGTATTAAAAACAGCCAGTACATAATCAGGAATGGGTAAGCTTCCCACTTTTTTATTTAATGGTGATCAGGCATTACCTTGAACTAGGCGAAAGGAATGAATTTTATTATGGCAAGAATATTACTGCACTGTCCGCTAAATATAAGCCGAACGCTGGAAGAAATGATCAAAGAATATGGTAGTAAGATG
This sequence comes from Syntrophomonadaceae bacterium, assembly GCA_012840625.1. Lineage (GTDB taxonomy): Bacteria > Bacillota > Syntrophomonadia > Syntrophomonadales > Syntrophomonadaceae > DUSB01. The sequence continues at coordinate 503 of DUSB01000047.1, read as the reverse complement.
GAGAAAAAACACGGTTTGCAGATCAAGGTCGAAGTTCAACCCCACCGCCCTACCGAAAAGAGCCTTTTTGCACGGTATCAAGAAGAAAAAATCCTGCCTGAATTGATGATCGGTCATGTTAACGATTTTGCGGAATTACCAGACAATTTTTTGCATGAACATTTTCAATCCCTGCCCGGCCGTTTTCCTCTGCGCAAGGAACTGGTAAAGGCAGGGTTTACAGACCCCCAGGGCTATTTTCATCCCTTTGTCATTATTCCCTTCACTATGTTCTACAATCAAAATCTAGTGGCAGAAAAGGATCTACCCCAGAGCTGGGAAGACCTGTTGGACGCACGCTGGCGACAGCAGATCCTTATGCCGGACGAATACCGAATGGTATCCAGGATTATAAGAACATTTATGAAGGCTCATTATCCGGATAGATTTGCTGCTTTCCAGCAGAATGTAATTCATCAAGGTGCCCCTATAGAGGTCGTTAATAAAGTAGATCAAGGTGTATA
>DUSB01000046.1 GCA_012840625.1 Syntrophomonadaceae bacterium | reverse complement strand
CTTCAACATGTTCTGCTTCAACCTGAGCTATCATACGGGCTTGAGTTTCACAGATAAATATTTCTTCCGGTGTGATATCAGCTGATTTCACTGGAGCCTTATCCAGCTCAACTTTTGCGCCCAATCCTCCAAAACGGGCTGATTCACAGATGGCGGCGCCTATACCGGCTGCACCCAGGTCGGAACAAGCCTTTATTTTCCCGGTAGTAAAAGCAGCCAGGGTAGCCTCCATAGTGGTTCTTTCCTCTGCAAAATAAGCAATGGCAGGCTTCATCTCACTTACCAGACCAGCTCTATAGAGGGTATCATTACCATCATTACCGGTCTCACCAATTATAATGATTTTATCTCCAGCGGATTTTGCTGGTTTAGTAAGGGGCTTTTCGGTGACCTGTTTACCAATAACCGCCAGTACTACTGCAGGGACGATATCACTGAAAGAGTCGGAAAAACCGCCGCCAACAACAAATACGCCCATGCTTTTGCACATTTCAGCAATCCCTTTAAGCATCAGATCAATTCTGTCCTTACTGGTCATTACTTCACAGTTGCCACAGGTACATTTTCCATCAAAACCGCAGGGACCTACGATTACTTCGTCTTCCAGCGGGCGGGTTCCGATGAAATCTAACAAAAACATGGGCCGGGCACCCATGGCTACCACATCACGCATAGCTCCTCCGGCTCCGGTAGCAGCAGCATCATAAGGTCTGGGCACACTGGGTGAACAGTGGCTTTCCATTTTAGCACTAATAAAGCAATCTGTATCAGGGATTTTGACTACTGCCGCATCATCATTGGCATCTGGCCCCACCAGTAAAGCCCCGGGCCAGGTCTGGCTAACCTGGTCATTGAGCTGTTTGAATAAAGAAAAATCAATCGCTTTATCGGTATTGTGGTGAAGGTGAACAAATAGGCCATGCATCAGTGCCTTTTCTACCTTGTTCATATAACCGCCTCCCTATATTAAAAATTTTGTTGTTGATATTGTAGCCAGGTTTAAGCAAAGCTAGGCGGAATCAGATGAAAAATAGATCTGTATACAGGTTTCTATTCCGCTACTTACCACCCTTTATATTAGCATTAATTAACCTAGCAATACTATCACAGATGATCATTCCGCACAAGATAAGTAGAACTTGAGCTTACTGTCAAGATTAAGCAGGTAAGTTTCCGGATAAATAGGTTCAAGCCTAGCATCCAATTACAGATATGATATAAAGCTAGTAATCTTATCTGCATAAAGCATGGTACCAAATTTTCTTTTATTACTTGGTCAGGTAGCTCTTCACGATCGGAGTAAGCTTTCTGATCTGATTGATAAATCTATGCTTTTTTTAATCACCAGGCTCACCTCTTACCCCCTATATTATTCGACAAAAAATTAAAGATATAATCCTGTACCAGTTTTACTTATATTTATAGACATTATCAGTTATCGTAATTTAATTATCATAAAATATATGAATATGTAGTAATAATAGAAAAATGATGTTAAAGTAAGTAATATACAGCAACTCATCTTGAAATATAAAGATATTAGAAGCTATAATTCCTATGCAAATGGTAATACCAGAATATTTTCATAATAGAGGTGATGATAGCCATAAATCGTTTGTTAACAAGAGGTAACTGTTAACAAACGGTTGATTGGGGAAAAACGACAATTATTTTGATTAAGGGAAAGGACGGATGTACAAGATGGCCAAAGCTAAAAAAATAGCTGTGTCGGTAGTAGTGACGTTGTTGATCCTTTTGCTAGTAGCGGTTATTGTAGTATATGCTATCTTTCATAATGAAATAAAAACAATAAACAGTCTTGAAAAAGTCGATGAATATGGATTCTATACTATGGAATATTATGGTGATTACGGTTTTGATGAATTTTTAAAATCAGGGGCCGCCAGCGATGCCGAGGTGGGGGAATATGCAGTAAAGTATCTTATGAAGGGTCTTCCTATTGATTATTCGCTGCCTGACCTCAGTGATAATGCCTGTAGTACCTTTAACGCGCAAACTCCCGATGGGAAGAAGATTTACGGACGTAATATGGATTTAACCTATGCTCCTTCGATACTGGTAAAAACGACACCTGATAATGGCTACAAAAGTTTTTCGATCATAAATATTGGCTTTATTGGTTACGATGAAAATAATCTGCCTGATACATTTAAGAAGAAGATTCTTACACTTTCTGCACCTTATATTCCGGCTGATGGTATGAATGAAAAAGGTCTGAGTGTAGCTATATTGTTAGTTTCTTACGAAAAACCCACTGCACAGGATACAGGTAAGACTCCTCTTAATACTACTGCTGCTATTCGGCTTATACTGGACAAAGCAGCTACAGTGGACGAAGCCATAGCGCTGCTGGAGCAGTATGATATGAATTCTTCGGCTAATTCCTGTTTCCATTTTCAAATTGCTGATGCACAGGGAAATAGTGCTGTCGTAGAGTATGTAGATAATAAAATGAGTGTTCTTCGTTCTGATAAACCCTATCAGGCTTGTACCAACTTTTTCCTAACTCCCGGCCCCAAATATAACCTGGGAAAGGGACAAGATCGTTATGAGACTCTCATGGATATACTTACCAAGAAAAATGGCATTATGACCCAAAAACAGGCCATGGAGGCTCTCAAAGCAGCCAGTCAGCCGATGCACTTGGAGAAGAAAGACGGAAAAATCCATGGAACACAGTGGAGTGTGGTATATAATCTGGATGACCTTACTGCTGATGTAGCTTTGGGCTGTAATTATAATAAAGTATACAGCTATTCTTTGATGGAATAGAGACTTGGATGCCAGAAAATAGTTTTTGTCAGGCTATGCCATACAAGTGAATTGAGCTCCTGATTATAGGCAAAAAGGTTTGCGATTTTTATTAGGCTAATAGGTGGTTCCTGTATTTTACGGGAGCCATCTTTTTTTCCACTGCTTATTACCAG
>DUSB01000045.1 GCA_012840625.1 Syntrophomonadaceae bacterium | reverse complement strand
TTTTACTAGATTAATTATGGGCACTACTATAGGTACAGCAGCCTCGATAGTTCCATTAACATTAGCTGCAGTACCATTTGTAGCTAGATTAATAGAAACATCTCTAAAAGAAATTGAATGGGGATTGATTGAAGCAGCTTTATCTATGGGAGCGAATACTAAAGAAATTATTACCAAGGTATTGATCCCTGAATCAATACCTTCCATTATACTCGGGGTAGCGATTACGACCATTAATCTGGTAGGGTACTCTGCTATGGCTGGAATTGTGGGGGGAGGTGGACTTGGTACTCTGGCCTATTATTATGGCTACCAGCGCTATAACAATACCATTATGTGGATTACGGTTATAGTATTGATTGTACTCGTACAGGGGGTGCAGATGCTGGGAGATAGCCTGGCAACTAAAGCAGCAAATAAAAGGAGGTAAACGGTAATGAAAAAACGTTCACTGGTTCTGGTAACGTGTCTTATGTTTCTTATGGTAGCACTGGCTGGCTGCGGTGGAGGACAGGATGCCTCAAAAGCACCAGCAGATGGAGATAAGGAAATGGTTAAGCTAAAAGTCGGTGCCACCGCTAAACCGCACGCAGAAATCCTGGAAGTGGTTAAACCGATCCTGGCAGAAGAAAACATTGACCTTGAAATTGAGGTATTTACGGATTACGTTCAGCTGAATCCGGCTCTCAATGAAAAGCAGATTGATGCCAATTTCTTTCAACATATTGCCTATCTCGATGATTATAACAAAAATAACAATAGTAATTTAGTTTGGACGGTCAAAGTCCATGCTGAACCGATGGGAGTCTATTCAAAGAAGATTAAAGACCTGGATGAGTTAAAAGATGGTGCTGAAATAGGCATCCCCAATGATGCTACCAATGGTGGAAGAGCGCTGCAGGTGCTTGAAGCAGCAGGACTCATTAAATTAAAAGAAGGTGCTGGTGTAACCGCTACTCCAGCAGATATCGCGGAGAATCCAAAGAAATTAAAGGTGACCATGATGGATGCAGCTATGCTGCCCCGCTCACTGGAAGATATGGATGCCTGTGTCATCAATAGCAACTATGCCATTGAAGCAAAACTAAATCCAATCAAGGATTCCATCTTCATGGAAGCCAAGGATTCGCCTTATGCAAATGTACTGGTGGTAAGACCTGAAGATAAAGACAATGAAGCTATTAAAAAACTAGGTGCAGCCTTGCAATCTCCTGAAGTAAAGAAATTCCTGCAGAATAAATATCAGGGAGCCTGTGTACCTGCATTCTAAGATTAAATAAAATGTATTATCAACCTATACACATCTATTAGACTGCGCCCAATACCGGGCGCATATAAAAGAGCTGCTTTACTCAAAATAAAGCAGCTCTTTTTTCTTTGCTTTGATATTTTAGGCTATACCAATGATAACAAACAGAATAACATAGAAAATACCCATTACAGCCAGACCCAGAGGAACACCTAATTTAGCCCATTCAGTACTGGTAATCTTCAGCTTGGAGGCTGAAATAATATTAGGAATGTTACCAGGAATGAGCATGCCGCCACTGATTAACAGTCCCATCAAAATGGCTTCAATGTGCGCTTCATCCATCATGGGGCTAATTTCAGCAGCAGTCAGAGTAGCATTATCTAGAACTGCTGATACCATGTTAACCCAGTATAATAATTGTGGACTTAAAGAAATAATATACTTTTCAATAATCGGTTCAAAACCTTCACCTAAAAAGACCAGCGCCATAACAAAAAGATAGACTTTAAGGGCACGAATAATGATGCCAGCCCAGCTTTCTTCTTCTACATCACTGAGATCTTCTTCAGCATTTTCGCTGGTAGCAGCTACCTCAGATAGATCTTCTTGTTTTTTACCTACCACTGCACAATAGATAGCTCCGAGCAGTGCAAAGCTTAATACAGCCGGAATTATATAGGGACCCAGCAGATGGAACAAATAAAAGAAACTTTGATTCAGCTTTGAAATGGCAATCGTCGATAGCGGTTCCCCGATGGGTGTCATAACTGCTCCCAGACCAATGGAAAAGCAGGCTAAAATACAGACATTAATCTTATGCTTTCTTTCCAGGGGAAGCTGGTAGATGATTTCAACCAGTACGATAGAAGCAATAATAGCTGTAATCACGCTGGAGATTAATCCCAGTAAAGCAATCACAATAAATACGACCACCGGAACAGATACTTTATGGAAGACTCTTTCCATGAAGGCGGAGAACTGATCTTTCATTATGTAAAACAGGGCTCCAGCCACTAAGACCGCAAGGGCAATCTTCCATGGTTCTTCTAAAGCTTTCAAGAATAATGGAACATTAAGTTTACTGGAAATAAGACAGGCCGATATACCCATCACAAATAGAAAAGCTTCCAGGTTCTGTTCTACCGCTTTTACCGCAAAAGGCAGGGTAAGAACTAACAACAGAATAACCAACAAACCAACAATTACCATGTCCATGTCTACTCATCTCTCCTCATCTTGCATTTTCTTATACCACTATAATACCTAAATACTTATTTGTATTAAATAAAATAAATCTTAATATCCAACTGTGTATTATCGACCCCTTTAGTTTACCAGATCAAGTAATAGTACACCTTTTTAATAAAACTATCTTCCTTACTGTATGGCACCCTAAGATTATCTTTATCAGGATAGAATTACATCTAATTATTTTACAATACTTTTTGACAATAACAAGGGCTAGCGCTATATTTTACCTATTGACTTAGTTTTTTAATATTTTTCCTGGTTATCGTTAGAATTAATCAACTATTCAAATAATAGTATCTCTTTAAGGCTCAATATGTGCTAAACTCTATAAGGGATGCCGAAAATAAACTGCTATTTCACTTATACTATAATAAGTAGGCTATCCAGGCATTGATTTAATTATTGATTTAATTGAAGGAGGTATCATTAGTTGAGCAAAGAAGTTGTTTTAGTAGGCGCATGTAGAACACCAGTTGGTACCTTTGGGGGTCAACTAAAGAATATCCGGGTGGTTGATTTAGGTACTCTGGTTATGAAGGAAGCATTGCAACGAACTGGAATTTCAGCTGAGCAGGTTGATGAGGTTATTTTTGGTTGTGTGCTGCAGGCGGCCCAGGGCCAGAATGTTGCACGCCAATCAGCAATCTATGCTGGTATTCCTAAAGAGGTACCTGCGTTCACTTTAAACAAGGTATGTGGCTCAGGACTGCGTTCTGTAAGTCTGGCTGCACAGATCATTAAAGCCGGAGATGCAGATATTATTCTGGCCGGCGGCATGGAGAACATGTCCGCGGCTCCTTATGCCCTGGAAAAAGCTCGCTTTGGATACCGTATGAATGATGGTAAGTTAGTCGATACCATGATCAAAGATGGCTTATGGGAAGCCTTTAACGATTATCATATGGGCATTACCTCGGAAAATATCAATGAAATGTATGGTATCACCCGTGAAGAACAGGACGAATTTGGCTTGCGCAGTCAGCAAAGAGCCAAGGCAGCGATTGAGAGCGGCCGTTTCAAAGATGAAATTGTACCGGTGGTTATCAAGACCAAAAAAGGTGAGAGTATTTTCGATACCGATGAACATCCTCGCGACACCAATCTCGAAAAGATGAGTAAACTCAAACCTGCCTTTAAGAAGGATGGCTCGGTAACAGCAGGAAATGCATCTGGTATCAATGATGGTGCCGCTGCAGTAATCGTTATGTCACGGGAAAAGGCTGATGAATTAGGCATTAAACCTATGGCCAGAATAGTATCTTATGCCTCTGGTGGAGTAGATCCGTCCGTCATGGGATTAGGCCCCATTCCTGCTACTCGTAAAGCTCTGGAGAAAGCTAAGCTGACGGTGGATGATCTGGATCTTATCGAAGCCAATGAAGCGTTTGCTGCTCAATCCATTGCTGTTGCCCGTGATCTGGGCTGGGATAAAGCCATGGAAAAAGTAAATGTAAATGGCGGAGCCATTGCACTAGGACATCCAATCGGTGCATCAGGTGCTCGTATTTTGACCACCTTATTATATGAGATGCAAAAACGTGAGGCTAAACTTGGTCTGGCGACTTTATGTATTGGTGGCGGACAGGGTACAGCTCTTATTGTAGAAAGACTGTAAAAAAGATATCATTTTAAAAAGCGCCCGTACGAACAGGGCGCTTTTTGGGATTTTATATAAAACTGTCTTTATTTTAATGCAGCCAGTAAATTGGTCATTTCCAGGGCACTTAATGCGGCGTCAGCACCTTTGTTGCCTGCCTTGGTTCCAGCACGTTCAACTGCTTGTTCAATGGTATCAGCGGTAATAATGCCGAAAATAACAGGCTTGCCGGAGCTCAGTCCTACCTGTGCTATCCCTTTAGCTACTTCCGAAGAAACATATTCAAAATGCGGTGTAGCGCCGCGGATGACTGCTCCCAGGCATATTACGGCATCATAGTTCAATCCCGCCATTTTTTGCGCTACCAGAGGAATTTCAAAGCAACCGGGTACCCAGGCTATTTCTATGTTCTCATCGGATACACCATGGCGGTGCAGGGCATCCAGACACCCTGATAGAAGTTTGCTGGTAATAAATTCGTTAAATCGTGCCACCACGATACCAAATCGCTGCTGTTTACCGATGAGTTTTCCTTCAAAAACTTTTCCCACTTGTACAACCTCCATTATATTAATAATTAGCCAGTAAATGTCCCATTTTTTCTTTCTTGGTCTGCATGTAAAAACGGTTTTCAGCTTTGGCAGGCATTTCTATGGGGACTCTTTCTACAAATTCCAGACCATAACCCTCCAATCCCCTTATCTTTTTAGGATTATTGGTCAATAAACGCATTTTACGCACACCCAGATCAACAAGAATTTGCGCACCAATGCCATAATCCCTGAGGTCAGCGGGAAAGCCAAGATCGATATTGGCCTCTACAGTATCGCGTCCATTATCCTGCAATTTGTAGGCACGAATCTTATTAACCAAACCAATACCGCGCCCTTCTTGCCGCATATACAACAAAACCCCTTTGCCGGCCTCTTCGATCATGCTCAGTGCTGCTCCAAGTTGTTCTCCACAATCACAACGAAGAGAACCAAATACATCACCGGTTAAACACTCAGAGTGAACCCGGACCAAAATTGGCTCATCCTCTTCCCATTCACCTTTTACCAGGGCAATATGCTCTTTTCCATCTAACAAGGAACGGTATCCTATAGCAGTAAAATTTCCATAGATGGTCGGCAATTTAGCATCATCAACACGTTCCACCAATTTTTCGTTACGTCGGCGATATTCAATTAAGTCAGCGATGGTAATAATTTTTATCTGATGTTCGCGGGCAAATTCCATCAATTGAGGGGTTCTGGCCATGGTACCATCATCATTCATGACTTCACAAATGACTGCTGCCGGATATAGACCTGCTAATTTAGCCAAGTCTACCGATCCTTCCGTATGTCCAGTTCGGCGTAATACACCGCCTTCTTTATATCGTAAAGGAAAGATGTGTCCGGGTCTGCGAAAATCTTCTGCACAGCTCTGATCAGAGATTAATGCCTTGATAGTAGCTGCCCGTTCATAAGCAGATATACCTGTAGAAGTAGTTTTATAATCAACGGAAACAGTGAAAGCCGTTTCATGATTATCCGTATTCTCTACCACCATAGGCTGAATATCCAGCTCATCCAACCGTTCTCCCAGCATTGGTACACAAATCAAGCCTCTGGCATGAGAGGCCATAAAATTTACCACTTCGGGTGTGCATTTTTCCGCTGCAATAATGAGATCTCCTTCATTTTCTCTGTCTTCATCATCTACAAGAATCAAAACCTTCCCGTTTTTCATGTCTTCGATAGCTTCTTCAATGGTGTTGAAATGCATAATGTTGACCTCCTTATGATAAATCAATGATAAATCAGATAAAACCGTTTTCTGCCAAAGTATTTATACTTAATCCACTAGGTGGCTGGAGGGATTCCTGACTTAATAAACGTTCTACATAACGACCTATAATATCTGTTTCTAGATTCACCTGCTCTCCTGTTCTTTTAAGTCCCAAGGTAGTGACTGCCTCAGTATGTGGAATAATCGAAACACTAAAACGAGATGTCTGTACATCAACAACGGTAAGGCTGATACCATCTATGGCAATCGATCCTTTAGGAACGATGTATCGTAAGAGCTCGGGGTCAGCTTTGATATAGATAATGGTGGCGATATCTTCTTTCCTTTGTTCTACAATAGTCCCCACTCCATCTACATGCCCTTGAACTATATGCCCCCCCATACGGTCGCCTACACGTAAAGCGCGTTCCAGATTGACCCGCGTACCATTACTTAGCTGCTTGAGGGTTGTGCGCAGCAGTGTTTCAGCCATAACATCAGCAACAAAATAATCGTCTCCATATTCGGTAACTGTAAGACAGACACCATTCACAGCAATACTGTCCCCAATCTTAGTGTCTGCGAGAACCTGCCGGGCCTGGATATAAAGCTGGGAGGAGTTAATGCCCTTTTCTATACGCTGGACGGTACCAAGTTCTTCGATAATACCGGTAAACATCTTTATGCCTCCTCAAAGACTTTCATAGGATAATCGACCGGTGATCATAAGATCCTCGCCAAAAGAATGTATTTCCCGTTCGATCACACGAATACCTTGACTTATTTTCTCACAACCAACACCACCAAATGGACCGGGAGCACTGTGCCCGCCTATGATTTTAGGGGCAATAAAAAAATATACTCTATCAAACCATTTTTCCTGCAGTAACGTACCATTCAAACTGGATCCGCCTTCGACCAAAATGCTACAAATTCCCTGCTCATAAAGTAGTTTAAAGACTTGTTGCATGGATAATAAATCACCGCGGCTATCTACACGATTAATCTGCACCCCCCGTTTCTCCAGTGCTCTGCATTTGGCATCATTAACCTGCCGTCCACAAAAAACCACGGTTTTTTGCTGCTCGGCGCTCTGAACAATACGACTTTGAACAGGAATATCAAGTTTCGTATCGATAATGACCCTTACGGGATCACGTTTACTGCTTGTTTCCAGACGTGTATTCAGCCGGGGATCATCAATCATAACGGTACCAATCCCCACCATGATGGCCTGGTATTGATTGCGTAATTGGTGAACATAATGACGTGATTGTTCATTGCTTATCCATTTAGAATCGCCCGTTTTGGTAGCGATTTTCCCATCCAGGGTCATGGCGGTTTTGGAAGCAATAAAAGGCAGACCGGTTTGTATATGCTTAATAAAGACCTCATTTAATCGGGCTGCTTCCTGTTCCAGAATGCCTGTTTCAACTTCAATCCCGGCAGCTTGCAAACGTTTTATACCATTTCCCGCTACTTGGGGATTGGGATCCTGCATGGCAATGACCACTCTTTTTACTCCGGCTTCTATCAGGGCCTCGGTACAGGGTGGAGTATGGCCATAATGACTGCAAGGTTCAAGGCTGACATAAACCGTAGCATGCCTGGCTCTACTGCCTGCCTGTCTAAGCGCATGTATTTCCGCATGGGCTGTACCGGCCTGCTGATGATAACCCTCCCCCACAATGATACCGTTTTCATCAACGATAAGCGCTCCCACCATGGGGTTCGGTTCTGTTCTGCCATGGGCTCTGGCTGCAATGCTTATTGCATGCTGCATATAGGTCATATCGTTATGTTTATCCGTCAAGATTACTACCCCGTTCCACAAAAAAACCCCGGACGATTCCGGGGTTGGGCAATTTTTACATGCGAACATTGCGTGTTAACTATTGTTTAAAATAGCCAGCACGCTATGCCCTTCTTCTCCCATCCAGACTA
>DUSB01000259.1 GCA_012840625.1 Syntrophomonadaceae bacterium | reverse complement strand
CTGCTGTTCTTCTTCACTCTGACCTTTGGTGAATACGTGGACTGTTTTGGAGTCCTGCCACCACTTAACTTCTGCGCCTAGATATTCACTTATAAAACGAATAGGAACTAAGGTACGCTGGTTCTTGACAATAGGAATGGTGTCCATTCTTTCTTGCTTACCATTTACCATCAATAAAGGACTGCCTAACTTTAAGACTAAGTGTGCTTCTGGTAAGTATTCACTGGCCATCTGATCAATGGTTACTTCCTGGGTAGCCTGATGCCAGTCTACATCAGCACCTAAAGTTTCTGCCGGGAATCGTACTGGTACTAGAGTACGGCAGTTTTGAGTGTCTACTACTGGGGGCTGGTCTGGGAATGATACCAATTCACCATTTACAGCTACGGTGATCTCTGGGCTGTCTTTGAACTGTGACTGGCTTGCTGTTGCCATCCCCGGGATTGTTGTAATGAATCCCAATAATGCAATCATAGCGACAATCTTAATCTTTGATCTCACTTTAGTCATTAATTGACCGTTACGAAATACCATTTAACTGTTTGCTACGTTTTTCCGCAACGGACTTCACCACCTTTCTTATTTTAGTGCTGACAATATCAATTACTGCTATATACTTCGACGTTGCAAAGAGTGCCAAAAGTAAATATTCAACGTAAATTCGTCCTTTCTGATTTGTTAAAACCGTTTAATAACAACACTCTCCTTCCCTTTACTCAAATAAATTGGACTGATAATCATAGCCATACTTACAATCATCATAACCTGCTTGGTAATCTTTGACTTTACCTAACCCTTCCTGATATCCTTGACGACGACCTTCTTCAAAGCCTTTATCTCCCCATTGCACGGTTAATGCTTTTAGGACTAATCACAAAACCGTTTTCGGCTTCTATAACATAAGGCTCTTCTGAAGAAGATATTGCTAATATATTTTGATTGCTATATATTTTAAGCCAGTTGGCTGTAACATAATCAGCTGCATCGCCTTCTCGATGTAAAAGCAACACTCCTTCATCAGCTGACATCCTGGTACAAAGGTTAAGACTTCCGGCACAATCTATAACAACTAAAGAAAAATAAGGCTTTATTTCATCTACTAATTTATGGACATTGTACTCTAACGATAGATGTTTGTAAGGGTCAATAGGCCATACTTTTACTCCTGCCCAATCTATAGGTGCTTCTGAACCTACAATGCGCCAATCGGCGGTAATTAGTTTTTTGTTTGATATCCCAATAGATACTGCTGCTGTGCTTTCGGGCGAAGCACATACTAAAGCGCAATTGTGAAGTATTCTGATTCACCGTAGAAAAGTTCTATGAAGTGATTGGCGTCCTGGCGGATACCTTCTAGATCATTCGGTGCAGCAGCTGGTGGAACATAGCCATTGAAATCAAGGGCAAAGGCACTGGCCGGGAACAAGAGAGTCAAGGCAAGTATGCAAATGAGGGTAGAAATTCTTTTTCTCACCATTCCCACCCCCTAGTAATGATAGTCAAATTCGACTGTAACTAAATCTGGCTCATAGGAGTGGTTAAAAAATACAGTTACCCACTTTTTATTGTAGCCTTTACTTTCAGACATGGCATGACAATTGGGGCGTTCGCACCACTTCAACATATCAACGATTTCATCAGCAACTTCTTTATTGGTGTATTTTTCAACCTGCATGGCTACGTCTTTATCAAATTGCGCTTTGCGTGGGTCTTTGCGGCTGATGTTAATCCATATAGTACCGAAATCATTATTGACACCAACCGATTTTGGCACTTCTACCTCATAGCCCTTAGCGGCAAACCACATGGCTATTTCTTTAATTTCCGGGTGGCTTTCTGTACGTAAGTTAGGGTCTTTCGGGGGTGGTGTAGGCATGATAGGTTGTAATTTCTTTACCTGTTCAGCGATCTTCTGTGGGTCTGGTTTGGCTTTGCCTTTTTCCCAGCAGTATACGATCTGGTTATTCTGATCCCAACCTACTTCATAGCCTAAACCTTCGGCTACATACCTGGCTGGCAGCATGGTTCTACCAGGAGGAACAGCATAAGAGGCTACGTCTATTTCTTTCCTAACCCCATCGCTTACAATAGCCTTTTCGCCAATCTTTAGTTTAAGTTCGGCGTTGCCCTTTAAAGTGGCTGTCTGGATAGGCTGTTCCCACATAATATTGTCGTCAGTAATACCTAATGCGTTACCTAAGAATCTCACTGGTACGAAGGTACGCTGAAACTTAACCTGTGGCGCAACGTCCATAGGGGTTTTCACCAGCTCATCAGAGCCGGTTTTTTGTACATAGTAGTTATAATCACCTAGTTTGAAAACTACTACTTCGTTTTCAGTAACTACCTTATCGGCTGCATTTACAGCGCCGGGTATGGTGATAACGAATGCTAACAGCGCCGCAATAGCTATCAATTTTTTGGTCATATTTTCACCTCCTTTTAGAAAAAGTTATCCGCAGTTAAAATTCTCCGCAT
>DUSB01000044.1 GCA_012840625.1 Syntrophomonadaceae bacterium | reverse complement strand
GGGTCTAATGACGGATAAAAAAGCGCGTAAAGAAGGCCTAGGTGGCGAAGTGGTATGTTACATTTGGTAGCTGAAGGAGGAGTGCACAGTGTCCAGAATAGGTAAAAAACCTATCAGTCTACCTTCTGGTGTAGAAGCGAAAATAGAAGGAAACACCGTCACCATCAAGGGCCCCAAGGGTACTTTGACGCAGCAACTTCCTGAAGAAATAACGCTGAAACAGGAAGACAATCAGCTGGTGGCAGAACGTCCCAGTGAGTCAAAGCAGCATCGTGCCTTACATGGTTTGACCCGGGCCTTGGTAGCCAACATGGTAGAAGGTGTAACCAAGGGATTTGAGAAGAAACTGGAGCTTGTGGGGGTTGGATACCGCGCTCAGATGCAGGGGAACAAACTGGTAATTAACATCGGCTATTCCCATCCCGTTGAAATTGATCCTCCAGAAGGAATAGAATTTGAAGTTCCGGCACCGAATAAGATTACCGTTAAAGGAATAGATAAACAGCTGGTGGGCAATACCACCGCCCACATTCGTGCTGTTCGTAAACCTGAGCCTTATAAGGGCAAGGGGATCAGATATGAAGATGAAGTAGTAAGGCGCAAAGCAGGTAAAGCTGGAGTCAAATAAGCCAGGAAGGGAGTGACCTCACCTTGATAAAGAAAACCAGCCATAAAGAGCTGCGTGACCAAAGACATAGGCGGATGCGCAACAAAGTTCGGGGAACAGCCGAGAGACCACGCTTATGTATTTATAAAAGCCTGCAACATACTTATGCTCAGATTATAGATGATGACAGAGGAATCACCTTGGTTTCAGCTTCCACACTGGATAAAGATTTGACTCATCTACCTAACAAAAGCAATGCCGAAGCTGCCAGGGAAGTCGGAATGAAAATTGCTGAAAGAGCAAAGGAACAAGGTATTAATACGGTGGTCTTTGATCGCAATGGTTTGAAATATCATGGAACAGTCTTAGCTCTGGCCGAGGGAGCCAGAGAGAATGGGCTTGTATTTTAATGGTAGATCTTAGGAGGTTAGGAGGGAAAAGATGAGAGAACAGGATCAAGCAGCTCCAGAATTCATTGAACGAGTAGTTAACATTCGCCGGGTAGCTAAAGTTGTCAAAGGTGGACGTAGATTTAGCTTCAGTGCCCTGGTGGTGGTTGGAGATGGCGCTGGTAAAGTCGGCGTAGGGAAAGGAAAAGCCGCCGAAGTACCGGAAGCAATTCGCAAGGCCATGGAAGATGCAAAAAAAGATATGATTGATGTCCCCTTAATTGAAGAGCGTACCATTCCCCATGAAATCATTGGGCGCTTTGGTGCGGGTCGAGTCATGCTGAAACCAGCCTCTGAAGGTACAGGTGTTATAGCTGGTGGGCCAGTCAGAGCTGTCCTGGAGGCAGCTGGCATAAAGGATATTCTAACCAAGTCCCTGGGGTCTGCCAACTCGAATAACATGGTACTCGCTACGCTGGAAGGGTTGAAAAATCTGAAACGAGCAGAAGAAGTAGCCCGACAGAGAGGTAAGACCATCGACGAAATCTTTAACTAAGGAGGGAACGTGACTTGTCACAGCTTAAAATCGCCTGGACGAAAAACACGATTGCTCCTTCTGAAAGTCAGAAAAAGATCAGTGCCCGTCCGGGTCTGGAGAAATTAAATCACAGTGTGATTTTAAAAGATAGTCCGTTCCTGTGGGTTAGATGGCAAAGATCGAGCACCTGCTTATGCTTGAAGAACTTGAAGATTAAGGAGGTTTTACAGTGGAATTAAATGAACTAAAATCTCCTGCCGGGGCTACTCATAAACCTAAAAGAGTGGGAAGAGGTATGGGTTCTGGAATGGGAAAAACCTCAACCCGCGGCCAAAAAGGACAAAAATCCCGTTCCGGCGGAGGAACACGCCCGGGATTCGAAGGCGGACAAATGCCGCTGCAGAGGCGTTTACCCAAACGTGGGTTCAATAACAAAAAATTCAGAACTGAGTATGCTATTGTTAATGTAGGAGATTTGAATTGTTTTGAAGATGGTACGGTAGTAACCGCAGAACTTCTGCGCGATGCAGGCTTGGTTAAGAAAACTGAACATAATATTAAGATACTGGGCAATGGAGATCTCGAGAAAAACCTGACCGTACAAGCACAAAAGTTTACTAAAACTGCCGAAGAAAAGATTACATCTACAGGCGGCAGAGTAGAGGTGATCTAATGATTGACTCTTTGGGGCAGGCTTTCAAGGTCGGGGATTTACGTAAAAAACTGCTGTTTACCCTCCTGATGTTGCTCATATTCCGTCTGGGTGCCCATGTACCGGTACCAGGGATTAATGCCGAGGCATTAGCAGAATTATTAAAAGGCCAGCTTTTTGGTTTTTTTGATATTATTTCAGGGGGAGCGTTTAAACGCTTTAGTATCTTTGCGATGAGCATAACCCCCTATATTAATGCCACCATTATTATGCAGCTTTTAACCGTGGTTATACCCAGGTTAGAAGAGCTGAATAAAGAGGGCGAAGAAGGACGCAAAGTAATTGCTCAATATACCCGTTACGGGACCGTTGTCCTGGCTTTCATCCAGTCCATCGGTATGGCTTTTGCGCTGGGTAAAACCGGTGCCGTTATGAATCCAGGCCTTGGCAGCTATTTAATCATAGCCATTTCGCTTACAGCTGGAACTGCTATGCTGATGTGGATTGGTGAGTTAATTACGGAAAAAGGTATTGGTAATGGGATTTCACTCATTATTTTTGCCGGTATCGTAGCCAGGATTCCCTCACAGATTGCTGGTGTAGGCCAGGAGTTAGCCGGGGGAATCATAGGTGCTATTAACGTTATTCTATTAATTGTGATTATGCTGCTGATTATTGCCGCAGTGGTGGCCATGAATGAAGGTCAAAGACGCTTACCGATTCAGTATGCCAAGCGGGTAGTAGGCCGAAGACTTTACGGTGGACAGAGCACGTTCTTACCGCTTAAGGTGAATACCGGGGGAGTTATTCCCATCATCTTTGCCATGGCTTTGATGATGTTCCCTGCTACCATAGGATCCTGGATGAATCCAGAAGGTGCTTTCAATACGTTCTTAAACAATTATTTCAACTTTGGCAGCGTACTGTATAACGTACTTTATGCAGCCTTGATTATTTTCTTTACCTTCTTCTATGTAGCAATTATTTTCAACCCGCTGGATGTAGCTGATAATATTAAGAGGAATGGTGGTTTTATTCCAGGTATTCGCCCGGGAAGACCGACGGCTGAGTATATTGACAGAGTCTTGACTCGTCTGACTACGGCTGGGGGCATATTCCTTGCCTTAATTGCAGTTTTGCCAAATTTCGTTATTGCCCTTACAGGGGTGCAGAGCCTATGGTTTGGTGGTACTGCTCTCTTGATTGTGGTTGGTGTTGCTCTAGATACCATGAAACAAATTGAGGCGCACTTGTTACTACGGAGTTATGAAGGTTTTGTGAAATAGGAGATGACATTTTATGAACATTATTATTATGGGACCTCCCGGTGCAGGCAAAGGAACGCAGGCCGACTTTATTAAGGAAGCCTTTCCTATTCCGCATATCTCTACCGGGGATATGTTCCGGGAAGCAGTAGCAAAAGAGAGCGCTATGGGGCTGGAAGCAAAGAAGTATATGGATGCTGGACAGCTGGTTCCAGATGACGTGACCATTGGTGTAGTAGAAGAACGTCTTTCCCAACCAGACTGTAAAAAAGGATTTTTACTGGATGGATTTCCGCGGACCATTCCTCAGGCGGAAGCCCTGGATAAGGTCCTGGCCAAATTGGGTACCCGGGTGGAAGTAGCTTTAAACATTGCCGTTCCTGATCAGGTCCTTTTTGATCGGATGGCAGGACGGGTAAGCTGCAGCAACTGTAAAACGGTATACAATGTTAAATTTAATCCACCCGCTAAAGAAGGCGTTTGTGACAAGTGTGGCGGAGAACTGATTCAACGCAGTGATGATAACGCAGATACAGTAAGGAATCGGCTGGATGTTTACAACCGGCAGACGCAGCCACTGATTGAGTATTATGAAAAACAGGGAACATTGAAGACAGTTGATGGTAATCGCGATCCCGAGGATGTTTTCAGGGATATAAAGAGGATCCTGGAGAGTCTATAATGATCACCATTAAAACTCCAGATGAGATTCAAAAAATGCGGCAGGCCGGGCAGTTAGTGGCCAGTATACTTGGTATGCTGGAGAAAAAAGTAGCACCAGGTGTTAGTACTGGAGAACTCAATGCCCGGGCCGAAGAAGATTGCCGGAAACATGGCGCAATACCAGTATTTAAGAACTATCCTCATCCATACCGGGGCCGACCTTTTCCTGGAGCGATTTGCGCATCAGTTAATGAAGAAGTAGTACATGGGATTCCCGGAGAGAAAAAACTTCGGGAAGGTGACATTATTAGCATTGACTTTGGAGTTATTTTAAATGGTTATGCAGGTGATTCAGCTCTCACGATAGCAGTAGGTGAGGCAGATCCCCGGGTGCTAAAATTGATCAAAGTCACGGAAGAATCACTGATGAAAGGGATTGAACAGGCGCATGCTGGTAAGCGACTGGGTGCCATATCCCATGCCATACAAAGCTATGCAGAAAGCCATGGGTATTCGGTCGTACGTGATTTTGTCGGGCATGGCATTGGCAAGGAAATGCATGAAGATCCGCCGGTGCCTAATTATGGCTCCTCCAATCGGGGACCGGTTTTAAAAACGGGCATGACGCTAGCCATTGAACCCATGCTTAACATGGGCAGCGATCACATTATTGTTGAGGCGGATCAATGGACAGTTAAAACCCGTGATGGTAAGCCATCGGCTCACTTTGAACATACGATAGTAATCGGTGCGACTGGTCCTGAAATCCTTACCCTTAGATGATGGGGGTGACGAGCATAAAGCAAGAAGCTCTGGGCAGGGTGGTTATTTCCAAACAAGGCAGAGACAAAGGCCGGTACTTTGTCGTACTGCAGGTTATAAATGATAACCATGTATCTATTGCTGATGGGGATTTACGCAAAGTAGAAAAACCAAAAATTAAAAACATCAAACACATACAATTTACCAATACAAGTATACCTGAGCTGGTAGAAAGCTTACAAAAAGGCGAAATCCCTACCAACAATATGGTTCGAAGATCGCTTAAGCGATTTCTTGATGAAAGCAATGAAGGGGAAGGAGGTCTGGTAAATGGCTAAGGATGACGTTATTGAGGTAGAAGGAACAGTTCTTGAACCGTTACCGAATGCCATGTTTAAAGTGGAGCTGGAAAACGGACACAAGGTCCTTGCCCACATTTCTGGAAAGATGAGGATGAACTTTATACGGATTTTGCCTGGCGATCGCGTTATGGTGGAATTATCACCGTACGATTTAAATCGTGGAAGAATTACCTACCGTTTCAAATAGAGATTTGCACCGCATTTTAAGGAGGTAAACACATTGAAAGTACGACCATCAGTAAAACCCATGTGCGAAAAATGCAAAATAGTCAGGCGCAGGGGCAAAGTAATGGTGATTTGCGAAAACCCAAAACACAAACAGGTACAGGGCTAATTAGGAGGTGACATAGTTTGGCACGAATAGCAGGTGTAGATTTGCCACGAGATAAACGAATAGAAGTAGCTTTGACCTATATCTATGGGATAGGAAGATCCTCAGCCAGAACAATACTGGCAGAAGCAGGTATAAATCCCGATACTCGGGTAAAAGATTTAACTGAGGAAGAAGCAAACCAGCTGAGACTCGTGATTGATAAAGGTTACGTTGTTGAAGGTGATTTACGCAGAGAAGTCAACATGAACGTGAAACGTTTGATGGACATCGGTTGCTATCGAGGCATACGCCATCGTCGCAACCTGCCAGTTAGAGGGCAGAAAACTAAAACCAATGCCCGAACACGTAAAGGGCCCAAACGCGTAGCAGGAAGCAAGAAGAAATAGCCGAAAAGGGGGATAAGCTGAGTGGCACGTAAGACAACGACGACCAGGGTAAGAAAACGTGAAAGAAAGAATATTGCGGAAGGTGTGGCCCATATCAAGTCAACCTTTAACAATACCATTGTATCGATTAGTGATAAACACGGTAATGCGCTCTCCTGGGCCTCCGCAGGCTCAGTAGGCTTTAAGGGATCCAGAAAAAGCACCCCCTTTGCTGCACAGCAGGCGGCGGAAGCAGCAGCTAAAGCAGCAATGGAACATGGGCTTAAAGAAGTAGAATGTTATGTTAAGGGCCCGGGTGCAGGACGTGAAGCGGCGATTCGTTCACTGCAGGCAGCAGGATTGGAAGTCAGCGTTATTAAAGACGTTACCCCCATTCCGCACAACGGTTGCAGACCGCCAAAAAGAAGAAGAGTATAAGGAGGGTTAGGTTTAAGTGGCTAGATATACCGATTCAGTCTGTCGTCAGTGTCGCCGTGAAGGGGAAAAATTATTCCTCAAGGGGGATCGCTGTTATTCAGAAAAGTGTTCAGTAGAACGCAGAGCCTATGCGCCTGGTATGCATGGTCAGAGGCGCAGAGGCAAGACCAGTGAATACGGTCTCCAACTGCGGGAAAAACAAAAAACCAGAAGGATCTATGGAGTTTTAGAAAAGCAATTCAGCAACTATTTTGATAAAGCCGAACGTATGGAAGGCGTAGCCGGTGAGAATCTATTGATTCTGCTGGAACGTAGACTTGACAATGTGGTTTTCCGTCTGGGGCTGGCCTCTTCTCGTGCAGAAGCCCGTCAGCTGGTTAACCATAATCATTTTATGATCAATGGCAAGAAAGCTAATATTCCTTCCATGCTTGTTAAAGCAGGCGATGTCATTAGTGTGAAGGAATCCAGCATGGATTCTCCTAAATTCCAGGAAATTAAAGCCGCCGGTGCCTACAAGACACCTCCGGAATGGCTGGAAATTGACATAGAGAACCTTACCGGTCGGGTACTTTCCCTGCCAACCAGAGAGCAGATTGACACTCAAGTCAACGAACAGCTCATTGTTGAACTCTATTCCAGATAGATAATCGAGTTCAACCCAGCAACCTCTATGTGAAGGAGGGGACTTAACCATGCTAGAAATGGAAAAACCACGCATTGAATGCGTAGAAAAAGATCAGGAAACTAATTATGGAAAGTTTGTAATTGAACCGCTGGAAAGAGGTTATGGTACAACCCTGGGCAATTCCTTGCGTCGGGTTCTGCTATCTTCTCTGCCTGGTGCGGCCATTACTTCCATTAAGATGGATGGCATCTTACATGAATTCTCAACCATACCGGGCGTCATGGAAGATACCACCGAGTTGATACTCAATATTAAACAGACTGTAATTGACTATGAGGGAACTGAACGCAAGTTTATCTACCTGCAAAAAGAAGGACCCGGTGAAGTTACCGCAGGCGACATTGAGCAGGATACAGAAATAAAAATTCTCAATCCTGACTTACATATCGCTACCCTTGACAAAGATGGAAAGTTAGACATTGAGATGACTGTCGAACGGGGGCGTGGATATGTAAGTGCTGACCAGCAGCCTTATAAGGATGAAGACATTGTGGGTTTAATCCCCATTGATTCCATCTACACTCCGGTAACCCGTGTAAATTATACAGTCGAAACAGCGCGCGTGGGAAAAAGAACCGACTTTGATAAGCTGATTTTAGGAGTGTGGACCAATGGCAGCATTCAGCCGGAAGAGGCCATCAGCTTATCAGCCATGATTTTGATTGAATACCTTGAATTGTTCAAGGAAATCGATGATACTTTTGCTGAAGTTGAAATCCTGGTCGAGAAAGAAGAAGAGAAGAAAGATAAGGTTCTGGAGATATCCATCGAGGAACTGGAATTATCGGTCCGGGCTTCGAATGGTCTCAAGCGTGCTAACATCAACACAGTAGGTGATCTAATCCAGAAGACCAGGGAAGAAATGAGCAAAATACGTAATCTGGGTCAAAAATCCCTGGAAGAGATCGAAGGAAAATTAAAAGAACTTGGCTTAGGCTTTAAAGAGCCAGAGGACTAGAAAGGAGGGTTCCACATTGAGCTATCGCAAACTTGGTATGAAATCAGAACAAAGAAAATCTGTGCTCAGGAACTCTGTAACCTCTTTACTAGAGCATGAAAAAATAGAAACCACTGAAAGCAGGGCAAAAGAAATTCGCAGTATGACTGAAAAAATGATTACCCTGGGCAAACGGGGTGATCTTCATGCCAGACGACAGGCCAATGCATACCTGATGGATGAAGATGTACTTTTCAAGCTCTTTGGCCCCCTGTCCGAACGTTATCAGGATCGTCAGGGCGGTTATACCAGGATGATCAAGACTGGTTATCGTAAAGGGGACGGAGCCCCCATAGTGATTTTAGAATTGGTCGAATAGGGTATGATTTGCGTACAGAATGTATTTTTCCGTTATTCCGGAGGGTCAGATGATATATTACATGATATTAATCTGACCATTCGACCGGGAGAATTTATAGCCATTATGGGACCTAATGGCTCTGGCAAATCTACAGTGGTCAAATTATTGAATGGCCTGCTGCAGCCTGAAAGCGGTAAGATAGAGATTGATGGATACAACACCGCCAATATTAAGGAGCGACTGGCCATCAGGCAGCGGGTTGGCTTGATGGTGTCCAATCCAGACGATGCTATAGTGGGAAGCACGGTAGCAGAAGACCTGGCTTTTGGTCCTGAAAACCTAGGACTGAAACCGCAACAAATAAAGATGAGAGTAGATACCGCTCTAAAAATGGTATCAATGGAGGATAAACGCGGCTATCCTCCTCATCTTTTATCTGGAGGGCAAAAACAGCTGCTGAGCCTAGCGGCTATCATGGCGCTGGAGCCAGACTATTTTATTCTGGACGAACCTTTTGCTATGCTTGATGAGCAGAGCAAAAAAAAGCTCTTGCAGGTATTGAAGCAATTACAACAACAGGGACGAGCTATCGTGCTGGTTACCCACAGTATGGAGGAAGCTATCTGGGCCGATCGCATCCTTCTGTTGGCGGATGGTCGCATTCTAGCTGATCAAGCCCTGCGCAGGATGGTGGGCCAGCCTGAGCTGCTCAGGCTGGCTGGGGTTCAGCCGCTGGAGGTAAGCCGTATTATAGAGATTCTTGAGCATCCTGGCCTTCCATCTATTGATCCAGAATTGATTGATGCAGAGGAATTGGTGACCCACTTATGTCGATACAGGTTTCATGTTTAAATTATTCCTATCCCCGGGCGGATGAATGGGTATTACGGGACATATCCTTTGCGCTACATCCTGGAGAAATCCTGGGCCTGACCGGGCCTAGCGGAGCTGGCAAATCAACCCTGCTCCATCTTATGGCCGGTCTGCTCCAAACGCAGTACGGGCAGATCTCTTTTACACAAGCCGGAGAGCCCCGGACTGCCTTGGTGGTCCAGCAGGTTGAAAAGCAGTTTTTTGAACGCACCCTCTATGCGGACATCGCTTTTGGTCCCTTAAACCAGGGCCGATCGGCGGCACAAGCCCGAGATATTGTAGAAGAAGCCATGAACACAGTAGGGCTGGATCCGGTAGTATATGGGCCCCGCTCTCCTTTTACCCTCAGTTCCGGAGAGAAAAGAAGGGCCGCGCTGGCAGGTATTCTGGCCCTGGAACCGGATTATCTTCTCTGTGATGAAATCATGGCCGGGCTGGATGATGCTGGCCGGGAACAGATGCGCCTGCTGCTTCGCCGTCTAGCGGCAGAGGGGAAGGGCATCTTAATGGTATCTCATCGTATGGATGAAATCCTTGCTGTCTGTAACCGCTTGATGATTATGGAGCAGGGGCGGATCACTATCAGCGGAGATACCCTTTCGGTTATCAGCGCGCTGGAAAGGGAGTGGGGAGCGCTTACCCCTTCCCGGGAGGTACTGTACCGTTTACAGGCACTGCAATTTCCGGTGGATCCCTATCCATGCCGTGATCCCCGGGATGCTGCCCGACAGATTCAGCAGCTGTCATGGCAACAGGTGTTTTTTCCCCCGTCGGCCGCCAATAAGGAAATGCAAGCAGCCAGGCAGAGTGCTGAGCATGCCTATAGCCCTGAGCCCGTACTGCAAACAGAAGGTGCACATAAACAGGCAGCCCGTCGTGAACCAGACCAGCAGGTATCCGTGCGCAGTAAAAAGAAAGCCATCGCTTTGGATCCCCGCAGCCGCATGATTTTCACGCTGCTTTTGGCGGTGCTTATTTTCCAGGGCAGCAGTCGGGCTGAACTGGCGGTACTGGTTGCTATTATGGCCTTTGATTTTTACTTTTCCCGGCACTCGCTGCAGCAGCTTCTGCATGGAACCGGGGGTCTTTTTGCCTTGATACTTTTTACGGTATTGCTGCAGATATTTCTTTTACCAGGAGAGACCTTATGGCAGTGGGGACCTGTACAGATCAGCCGCCAGGGACTCTATCAGTCTCTATTGCTGGGCTTAAAGCTGACTTTATTAATTATTATCATGCAGATGATGATTACCAGCACCACGATTACAGAGCTGCTGCGCGGCCTGGAGTGGTTTTTACAGCCCCTGTCCCGTTTAAAACTGCCGGTAGAAGAGCTGGTTCTGACCATGACCATCAGCCTGAGGTTTATTCCCATTCTCAACCGGGAAATGGAGGCTATACGTACGGCGCAGGTAGCCCGGGGAGCTAATTTTGGTCAGGGCCCGATCAGTAAGCGTCTGCGTATGCAGCTCAGTTTACTGGTGCCCCTGTTTTTCCATACCATACAGCGTGCTGAACAGCTGGCGGTAGCCATGGACAGCCGTGCCTATGTACCGGGTATACAAAGAACCCACCTGCAGCCGCTGCGCCTGGCCAGCTGGGATTATCTGTACTTAATGCTGGCTTTATTGCTGGCAGTACTGATCTGGAGTCTTTAAACGGCTTTTATAATGAAGGATTGACTGGTGTTTTTACCTGAAGGATAGGAATGAAGAACTTACCATGACAAAGATAAAAATGATCATTGAGTATGATGGCAGCCACTATCATGGCTATCAGAAGCAGGCCAATGCTGCTCCTACCATTCAGGCCGAACTGGAAGATGGCATACAATCCTTAACCGGTTTAAAGGTCAAGCTAACCAGCGCGGGGCGCACTGATGCTGGTGTTCATGCCCTGGGCCAAGTGATAACTTTTACCAGCCCGGCTAGCATTCCGCCGGATCGATGGGCTGCGGCATTGAACAGCGTTTTACCCGGGGACATTCGTGTTCTGGAAAGCAAGCAGGTGCCGGTCGACTTTCATCCTCGCTTTGATGCCATAAGCAAGCATTATCGGTATCTAATCTATCGCGGGCAGCGGGGGAGAATTTTTCTGCGCCGTTATGCCTGCATCCATGATGGGGTACTGGATCTTTCCTTGATGCAGGAAGCCTGCTCCTTGATTCAGGGACAGCATAATTTTAAGGCTTTTTGTTCCAGTGGCAGTAGTGTAAAAAGCTTTGAACGTACGGTTTACCGTTGCAGCTTAACAGAAAAAAAGGATCTGTTATACATGGACATAGAGGCCAATGGCTTTTTATACAATATGGTGCGCATTATCATGGGCAGTTTACTGGAAATCGGCAGTGGAAGGATGGATATCGGCGATATCGAGCAGGCTTTTACCACCGGCATACGCGATCATCTGGGGCCAACTGCTCCACCGCAGGGCTTGTATCTGATGGGGGTGGATTATGGCAGCCGGTCGGACTGATGGCTGGTGTTCAATAATGAACAGAGGAAATACTGGCTGAAAAGCTTGACACCCGGGCTGGAAATTATATAGAATAATGGGGTAGTCTCTATCATTCTGCCTGGCTTCTGCCCCGTTGACAGGTGAAGAAAAAGGGACCTACAATGTAATGAATGTCGGAAACAGGAGGGAACATTGTGAAAACGTATATGGCGAAGCCTGCGGAAGTAGAACGTAAATGGTATGTTATTGACGCAAGCGGTCAGACGCTGGGACGGCTTGCTTCAGAAGTAGCCGCCATTTTAAGAGGAAAACATAAAGCTATTTATACCCCTCATATTGATACCGGTGATTATGTGATCATTATCAATGCTGAGCACATTCAGCTGACAGGCAATAAATTGATGGATAAGAAATACCGTTACCACACCGGTTATATAGGCAACCTGAAAGAAGTGGACTACAAGACCTTGTTGGAAAGAAAACCAGAAAAGGCGATTGAACTGGCTGTACAGGGAATGCTGCCTCATAACCGGCTGGGTCGGGCTATGGCCAAGAAGCTGAAGGTCTATCGTGGCAGCGAGCATCCACACCAGGCGCAAAAGCCTGAAGTCCGCGAATTGAGAGCTTAAGGAGGGTGAATATGACTAGTAAGGCAGAATACTGGGCAACCGGTAGAAGGAAAAGAGCAGTTGCCAGGGTTAGATTAATACCTGGCAGTGGGAATATAATCGTCAACGATCGCAAATTCGAAGATTTTTTTCCTAACCGCACCAAACGTTTAATCGTAATGCAGCCAATGGAGCTAACCGGAACCAGCGGTCGTTTTGATATCATTTGTCGCGTACATGGAGGCGGGATTACTGGACAGGCTGGAGCAATGCGTATGGGTATTGCCCGCGCTCTGGTGAAATCAGATCCGGATCTCAGACCGGAACTAAAAAGAGCCGGCTACCTGACCCGTGACCCCAGAATGAAAGAACGGAAAAAATACGGCCTGCATAAGGCTAGAAAAGCTCCTCAATATTCCAAACGTTAATTCAACCAGTATAAAAAGCCCCCCATTTATTTTATGGGAGGCTTTTTTATTTCTGGTTTATTAAGGCTGTTTGATTAAACTAACATTTCTTTCTACGGGACGGGTCAGATCCAGATGTCCCTTCAGT
>DUSB01000043.1 GCA_012840625.1 Syntrophomonadaceae bacterium | reverse complement strand
GGATAAGAAGCGCAGGTAGGATTCATATGAATAAAATCATAGAGTTTATCTGTCCCCATCGCAAAAGTATAAACCATCTTTCCTCGGTCAATTTGCTTACGTGCACCCGTCAGACGGCCAGCCATATACATATCCACACAGGAGTCTACCAGCATCTCAGTATGGATACCCAGATCTTTTAAATCACTATTGGCAATATTGGCACCGATAACGTTGGGTAATCCACCAATACCTAACTGCAGACAACTCCCATCTTCAATTTCTTCCATTACATATTCCGCAATCTTATAATCCGTTTCAGCCGGCGTAATAGGGGGCAATTGGATCATAGGTGAGCTAACTCCCTCTACAATGTAATCCACTTGAGAAATATGAATGGATTCTGAGTTGCCGCCCAGGCAGGTGGGTACCGATTCGTTTACTTCTACAATCACAGTCCTGGCCTTTTCTATATAGGCTGATGTAACCGAATTAGCCAAACCGTAGTTAAAATAACCTTTGTCATCCATGGGGGTTACTGTTGCAAACACTACATCGGGCTCTATGTATTTTTTTATAATCCTTGGGCCCTGATGATAGGTGATAGGTTTATAATAGCATAAGCCTTTATCTCCTAATCTACGCGCGACCACTCCATAATGCCAGTCATGCATGATAATATGCTCTTGATTGGGATCAGCAAGGACCACCTTGGGAACTTTCGTGTAACTTACACTAACTAAATATA
This sequence comes from Syntrophomonadaceae bacterium, assembly GCA_012840625.1. GTDB lineage: Bacteria > Bacillota > Syntrophomonadia > Syntrophomonadales > Syntrophomonadaceae > DUSB01. The sequence goes on along the minus strand of DUSB01000043.1, from coordinate 3,976 downwards.
GATCATAAAGCTCCGAAATCCTCTCCGCCAGAGCAGCATCTAGAGTTTCTGGAAAGAGGGCAAACTCCCCATAGAAAATTTGATCTTTGGATTGGACAACCTGTACTGCCTGCTCTGCAGTCACCAATTTTTGCTGGTATTCCTTTTGATACATTTCACCCATTTCTAAACCTACTCCTTTGCCCAGTTATAATGCACCAACAATTAGAAGAGTATCTAGACTGCGATCATTACGATATAGCTTATGCTTTATTTTATACTAATTATCTATTGTTGTAAAATTTGTGTAGTGAATTTTGTGGGCACAATATTCTATTCATATTATACGTTATGTCGAAGAAATTGTTAATCTTAATCTTTACGTCCCTGAGCTCAAGTCAATGGGAAAAAGATGATTGCAGATCATATCTGCAGCTCCTTTTACCGCCAAAAGTATATAGCTGGCATTTGTTTTCTATAGCGTTGGAATTTTCCCTGGATAATATTCATTTTTATTTTCTCTATTCTATCTAATTTCTATCTAATATAGGAAGGAAATTGTATAAAATATGGGGTTAAAAAAAGGAGAACTGCAGTTCTCCTTTTTTAATCCTGTTTTATTGAAGTTTATTAGAACGTACCCAGATGTTCATTTCCTTGGCTGCTTCCACCAGCTCATCGCGGAAATCAGGATGAGCAATATTAATTAGTGCTTCAGCACGCTCCCAGGTTGATTTGCCTTTCATCTGGGCAATGCCGTATTCAGTAACAATATAATGCGTACAGGAACGGGGAACGGTAACAATCGTACCCGGTTTGAACGTAGGAACGATACGAGAATGAACCTTTCCTTGTTTATCTGTAAAAGTGGAACTGATACAAATCAGCCCCTTGCCGCCACGCGAATTAAATGCGCCGAAGATATAGTCGAACTGTCCTCCGGTCCCTGATATCTGCCGGTATGCAGTGGCTTCCGAAGCAACCTGGCTGTACAGATCAACCTCCAATGCATTATTTATGGCCACTACTTTATCATTCAGTGCGATTATGCGTGGATCATTACAATAACTTACCGGGTAAGATGCACACATAGGATTGTTATCCAGGAAATCATACAGCTTATTGGTACCCATGGCAAAAGTGTAAACCATTTTACCTTTATCAATATTCTTCCTCTTACCGGTAATACGACCAGCTTCGTACATATCAACATACGCATCAACCAGCATCTCAGTGTGAACGCCCAGATCTTTCAGGTCGCTATCAGCAATAAGCGAACCCACTACATTGGGAAGTCCACCAATACCCAGCTGTAAGCAGGCTCCATCTTCAATCTCTTCCATTACGTATTTTGCAATGCCACGATCAACATCGCTCACCGGTACCGGTGGAACTTCAATCAAAGGGTTGTTGGGACCTTCAACAATCATATCTACCTCGGAAATGTGTACGCCTTCATTATTACCACCCAGGCAGACCGGCATGGTATTATTAATCTCCACAATAACGGTCCTGGCTTTATCAATATTGGCATGGGTAATAGAATTAGAGGTAGAAAAGTTGAAAAACCCCTTTTCATTCATGGGAGTAGTCTGAGCAAACACCACATCGACATCAACATATTTATGGATCAGTCGCGGTGCCTGATGATAGGTAAGAGGAATATACCCAGCCAAACCCTTGGAATATAATCTGCGAGCTATGCCGCCAAAATGCCAGTCATCATAAATAAATTTAGTTCGAGTAGGATCTGCTGCGACAGTTTTCAATGGCTTGCTGTATGTTGTGGCACGCAGCTGCACATTTTCCAGTTCATCAACTCTTTTGGCCAGTGCTGCTTCCAGAGCCTCGGGAACCTGTACAAATTCACCTATAAATAATTTGTCTCCTGATTTGACCACCTTTACCGCTTCATCTGCTGTAGTTAGCTTTTTTTGGTACTGGATTTGTAATGATTTATCCAATTTCAATACACCTCACCTTAATATTTATAAAATGCGATCAAGATCACCAAACTTACATTTTATGCTAATTAAATCATGTTGGTGGATTTAAGTTACACCTATCTATTATAAACGACAATTATTTTATTGTCTTGTCTATTTTATATTTAATTAATGGCGTAGTTGGCGAAAAATACTCAAAAAGGTAGCAAAAAAAAAAGACCGCTACTGCGGTCTTAGAAGATTGAGGCTTATTTGTAAATATCCTCTATAATGTCTGCATAATTCTCACTGACAACCTTCATTTTTACCTTCTGCGAGGGTGTCAGTTCACCACTTTCTTCCGTAAATGTCTTATTTAATATCCGGAAGGTCTTAATCTTTTCATAATCTTCTAGTTGAGCATTGACCTTATCTACTTCATTCTGTATCGCTTTGACAACAGCCTCATTTTCCACAACTTCAGGACCTACCTCAATACAGGTAGTCATTCCACTTATTTCCCCATATTTAACTTTGCTTTCATCATAAGGAATACCTTTAGCTTTCATAAGATTAATTATCACATCAAAATTGGGAACGATCAGAGCCGAAATAAACTTCCGATCCTGACCCAGTACCGCAATCTGGTCAATTAATCCGCTCATGCTGCATAGCCCTTCTATTCTGGCACTGGCCACATTTTTACCAGTATCTAAGATAATTAAAGTCTTCTTACGGTCAATGATACGCAGGTTTCCTACTTCATCAAATTCCCCTATATCCCCGGTTTTAAACCAGCCATCTTCTGTAAAGCTTTCTCTATTCGCGGCCTCGTTTTTATAGTATTCAGTAATAACGCCCCGGGCGCGCATCAGGATCTCTCCATCTTCAGCCAGCTTTAGCTCTGTATCAGGGTCCACTAAACCAACATAGCCTACTTTGGCTGCATCTGCAGCGGCATGGACAACACCTGAACCCGATTCTGTTAAACCATAACCGACCGTTACACAAAAGCCCATGCCCAGGAATTTACGATGCAGATCAGGATCCACATAAGCGCCTCCCAGGTTTAGATCCCATACTCGTCCTCCAAAGGCATGCCTGATTCTCCAATAAACATTATTATCAGCATTGATCCATTCCTCACGAAGCTGTCCTGTTAACTGGTCAGGATAAGGTATGGTGGTATCGATGCGTCCATGTTCATCCTCCAGTTCATAGCTGGCCCGTACCGCTACATCCATAGCCCATTCCCAGGCTGCCTTTCCCACTTCAGTAGCAGAGAATGCCTGCTGAAAACCCAGATAAACCCGCGATAAGAGACGGGGCACCCACATCACCCAGGTGGGTCTGATAACCTGAATATCTGCCAGCATGGTGGCAGGGGTAGAAAAACCGATACAGCCCCCCAGGCATAAGGGTCCGTAGTAGGAGTTCACCTTTTCCATAATATGTGATAATGGCAATACTGCCAGGGCCATAATGTTATAATTTTGAGAATGGCCGTGATTATGAAGGTGAGTATAACCGCGGTAGGCAGCATGCAATACCATGCGATGAGTAAGCATGACTCCTTTTTGATCTCCAGTAGTACCCGAAGTATAGACCATGGTTGCCGGGCTATGTTCAGTCAGATTCTCCTGACGATCCTTCATTTCCTGCATTAATTCCTCGCGTGCCATGTTTCCCATATGCATGACTTCTCCCAGGCCTAATATATTGGTGCCGTTGCCTTTAAAACCTTTTTCCAGGCAGACCACATACTTGATGTTGGGCATCTCATCCAGATAAGCCAGGGTATCAATAAGAACCTTATAATCTCCAACAAATAGAAGCTTCATCTCGCTGTGTTCAGCAATATAAAGGGTTTCCTTCTTTGAAAGGGTGGGATAAAGAGATACACTGGCACAGCCCGCAAAGTTGCTGCCCAAATCAGCCCAGGTCCAGCGTGCACTTGTATGCGCCTTTATCCCTACTAAATCCCCGGCTTGTAAACCTAATTTGATTAAGCCCAGGGCAATATTCTCAACTTTATTCACCAGTTCACTATAGGTAACAATCTGCCATTTATC